>CAZSON010000128.1:0-8108 GCA_964608375.1 uncultured Desulfobacter sp.
ATTTTTTGAAAATAAATAGAAAAATACTTCGACCGAATACGGAATTCGACAGCGGACAGGTACAACAATATGTTCTCCCATCAAAAGACATCCGCATTACCCAGATCACCACTTTTTGTCCTGCCGATGTGGGTCCGGGTGCTATTCATCTTTACCTTATAGAAACAAAAGACTCGTTGATCCTTTTGGACACAGGGATACCGACCCATATTGTCCGGTCGACTCTATACGCCTGGTTCGACCGTCCGGTGCCCCCTGAGATCGCGGCCCTGCCGGATAATTTGAGTGAGAAACAACTAACCGAAGGGCTAAAAATAGCCGGGTATTCAATTGAAGATATCGATATGCTGATCTTATCCCACGGACACTGGGACCATTTTCTCATGGGTCGATCTATCTTAAATCATTGCCGTGCTCAAGTAGCGGCCCATGTCCTGGAAACGCCCTGGATCTGCAACCCGTGGATGTCAGCGGTTTTCTGGTTAACACGGGGGAAACAACTCAAAGGAACCGGTATGCCTGCTCTGAATGGTTCGATAAATTTTACAGAAAGAAAGTTGGAGCCTGTGTTTTCGGATTATTCCCTGATAGTGAACTCTCCAATTCTTCAAGAAGGGGATTTGCCCGGCAGCTTATCAACCGGGGGGATCCAGGTAAAACATCTTCCGGGACATACTTCCGGTAGCATCGGTCTGGTTGTCGGAAAAAAGGGGGAGGAGCAGGTCCTTTTATGCGGCGATGCGATTCTAAACCCCATTACCCCCATCCCCGATGATCTATTGACCTATCTGCGGACACTGGAAAATCTCAAAAGACTTGAAGATGTGCAGCTTGCCCTGCCGGCCCACGGCGACGAGATCAAGGATCTGTCGCTTCGTGTAAATTTTATCGAAAAACATCATTTTCGACGTTTGAGATTAACCCACGAGTTTTGCCGGGAAGACAGATCTGTATGGGACCTTGCAACGAGTAAGGGGTTTTTCTTCACCGATGTGGATAAAGGCGAGCCTAACTTTCTGGCAGCATCGGAAGCGTTGGTTCATATGGAGGTTTTAAAAATGGTCGATGCGTTGTTCCGGGTCAAAGTAAAAAATGGAATCCACTATTTTAGAGCCAGTGACGAACCTTACGAAAAGGTTTCCGATCGAATTAGGTCTTTGATTCGAGATCGAAAAACAATCCCGCTGATGCGTTATTGAAGTTGTTTATATTTACTGAAGAGTCGACACTCATCGGATTCGATTGCACTACAGTATGAACTTCTATCGTAAGCTGTAGATAAAGTCTTTCACTGAAGCAATTCCTTTTTGTTCCACCATCCGTAAGGTCTCAGAGCCTATAACGGCGATATCTGATTTTCCTTTTAAAAAATCTACATCTGATTTACTTTTGACACCGAAACCAACTGCCAACGGCAGAGATGTGGCCTTTCGGCATTTCATAAGGTATGCTCCCAATTCCTCCGAAAAATCGGTGTTTTTCCCGGTGACCCCCTTTCTTGAAACGCAGTAGATAAAGCCTTTACCGAATGTTGCGATATAACGCATGCGATCAAGGGATGTGGTGGGGGAAAAAATCAGTATGGGAGCAAGATCGTACGTCTTCATTTTATCCAGATACTCCCGGCCCTCTTCAGGAGGAAGGTCAGGGATGATAGCGCCCCGAATGCCATAATCTGAAATGGCAGCCAAAAAACGCTTCAGACTGTATATGAAAGGGATATTATAATAAGTCATTATTAGAAACGGTATATCAAAGGTGCCAGCAGCCTGTTTGGCAACATTGAGGCAGTCCTTTATCGTCGCTCCGCGTTCCAGTGCCCTTTGATTCGCCTTAACGATAACCGGGCCGTCTGCCGTCGGTTCGGAAAAAGGGATCTGCAGCTCCATAAGATCAACACCGGACGTCACCATCACCCGAATCAATTCCATGCTATCTTTAAAAGAGGGATACCCCAAAACAATATGGGTCATCAGCAATATATCTTTCTCATTCAGTCTATTTTTAATATAATGTTCAAGCACCATACTTCTCAGCTTTGTTTTTAATAAATTTAATCCATTCCCGGTCGGAAAAAGCATCGGCAACTGTAAAGATATCCTTATCTCCCCTCCCCGATTGGTTGATGATGATGGTATCATCCTCGCTCATGTCAGGTGCTTCCTTAAATGCCTGAGCAAAAGCATGGGATGACTCCAGCGCCGGTATCAATCCCTCTTTTCTCAGGGTAAGCGAAAAGGCTTCCAGCACTTCCCTGTCTGTTGCGGCTTCAAACCGCACCCTTTTTTCTTCCCGAAGCGAGGCGAGGATCGGTGAGACTCCAACATAATCGAGTCCCGCCGCCACGCTGTGTGTCTCTTTCATTTGCCCCTCGTCGTTTTGAAGGAAATATGTCTTATACCCCTGAGCGACTCCGGGGGTAGCGTCTTTGGACGCTAATCGCGAGGCATGCCTGCCGGTTTCAAGGCCCTTGCCTCCCGCCTCTACACCAACCAGTTCTACCGGGTCATCGATAAAACCGCTAAAAATCCCGAGCGCATTGGAACCACCTCCCACGCATGCATATATCCTCCTGGGCAGTCTCCCTTCCCTATCCATGATTTGCCTTCGAGCTTCCTGACCGATAATCGATTGAAAATAGGAGACCATCTCGGGAAAAGGGTGAGCACCACATGCGGTTCCAAGGACATAGTGGGTGTCATCCATGTGACTCGCCCAATCGCGTAAGGCCTCGTTAATGGCGTCCTTTAGAATCCTTGTCCCATCTCGAACCGAAATGACGCGGGCCCCGAGACGTTCCATCCAGAATACATTGGGCCTCTGCCTTTCGACGTCCACTTCTCCCATATAAATTGTGCAGCTAAATCCGAATTTAGCGGCCATGGTTGCAGTGGCCACACCATGCTGGCCGGCGCCCGTCTCGGCGATAACACGATTTTTCCCCATCCGTTTCACCAGCAGGCCCTGACCGATGACATTGTTGATCTTGTGAGCCCCGGTGTGATTCAGATCTTCCCGCTTGATATAGATGCGCGGCCCTTTAAAATATTTTGTAAGATTTTCAGCAAATGTAAGCGGGGTAGGCCGGCAGGAATAGGTAGACATAACATCTTCATACTCTTCCCAGAAACCCGGATCAGCCTTTGCCTCATTAAACGCCGCAGCAAGCTGTTGGAACGTAGAGACGAGGATCTCGGGTATGTAGGCGCCCCCAAACTCGCCGTAATAGCCCCTTTCGGTCATCACAAAACTTTCCTCACCTTGTCCATCAGATCTCTCATAAGAACGAAACTCTTCTTCCCGGGATACTCCTCTACACCGCTGTTCACATCAACCGCATACGGTTTGACGGTGTGAATAGCCATGTCAATATTTGAAGGCTCAAGCCCGCCGGATAGAATGATCGGTATCCCTTTCCCTTTAATTTTTTTTGCCAGCTTCCAGTCAAACGTTTTCCCGGTGCCGCCGGCCAAGTTTCGTGAGAATGTGTCAAAGAGCAGCGCCCTTACCTTTCCATAATAAGCGCCGATCGATTTAAGACTTGACTCATCCTTTATCCGTATCGCCTTTATCGTATACGGCATCATTTCATAACAGAACTCGGGAGATTCATCCCCGTGGAGTTGAATCAGATCTAAGCCGCAGTACCGTATAATCTCTTTGATTTTAGCGTGCCGTTCATTGACAAAAACACCTACTGTCTTTACAAAGGGTGGAATTTTAGCGATGATATCACGCGCTTTTTCCGGCGTAATCTGTCTTTGGCTTCGGGCAAAGATAAAACCGAGCGCACTTGCGCCGAGCCGTGCAGCAGTTAATGCATCCTCGTGGTTGGTTATACCGCAAATCTTTACCTCCACTTTATCCATCTTCCTTTGCGCCCGCATGAACGATTTCACCTGTCTTTTTTGCCATATTTTTGCTCCTCATCAGTGCACTGCCGACCAGAACCGCATCGATCCCCGATTCTTTTAAAAACAAGATATCATCTTTTCCATCTATGCCGCTTTCACTGATAATAATACGGTTCTCCGGCACGAGGGAGGAGAGCTCAACAGTTTTACGGATATCAACCTTAAAACTGTCGAGGTCGCGATTATTGATACCGATGATCTCGGCGCCACAGTCGATCGCTTTTTCGAGATCACCCCGATCGTGTACCTCGGTCAACGGCGCCATACCCAATTCCCGGGACATGAAGATAAATTCTTGCAATTGATATCTCGATAAAATACGGGCGATCAGAAGAATAGCATCTGCCCCATATAAAAAAGCTTCCTGAATCTGAACCTCATCTATGATAAAATCCTTTCGCAAAATGGGCAACGTTATCACCCTTTTCAGGTGCGGCAGTTGATTCAGATCTCCTTTAAAAAACCGTTTATCGGTAAGAAAAGAGATCGATGCAGCCCCTGCTTTTTCATAAATCCGACCGATTGCTGTCGGGTCGGCCTTTTTGTGGATGAAACCGGTTGAAGGAGATGCAAACTTTATTTCCGCTATAAGACTAATCTTGTTCGGTACCGTTATAGCGGCCTTGAAGTCACGCAAAGGGGGCAGGTTATCATTCCCCTTCAATGGCATGGACTTTTTCAGTTTCACCACTTCGTTTTGTTTTTCTATCAGAATCTCCTCCAATAGATGATGCATAGAACTCTCTCTAAAGTTCGTTTCTGATAAAAGGTTTACATTGCCGGGTAAATTCGATCATTTTGTCGAGCTTTTCGCGGGCCTTGCCGGTATCTATCGAATCGATGGCGATCTTGATTCCGTCTTCAAAATTGTCACAGAATCCGGCAGCCACAAATGCAGCCGACGCATTCAAGATGACCATGTCTCTTTTTGGCCCTTTTTCACCATCCAAAATATTTTGTATAATACGGGCATTTTCGGTTGCATCCCCGCCAACGATCTCCTTTAATGCCGCCCGTTTGAAACCATAGGCTTCCGGCGCCATCTGAAAGGTGCGCACGCTGTCATCTTTTAAATGTGAAACCTTTGTCGGTCCGCAGATGCTTATTTCATCAAATGTTCCCTCGCCGCAGACGACAAATGCTTCTTGGGTCCCGAGCCTCTTAAGGACATGCGCCATCTTGTCCGTCAGGCTCGGTTCATAGACCCCTAAGACCTGGACAGAGGCGCCTGCAGGGTTGGTCACCGGACCAAGCAGATTAAAGATGCTTCGTATGCCGATCTCTCTTCTAGGGCCTGCAGCGTATTTCATAGCTCCGTGAAAAATAGGAGCGTAGAGAAACCCGATACCGACCTCATTGATGCATCTTTCCACATCTGTAGTTGTGAGATCCAGATCCACCTGCAGTTTCTCGATAACATCCGCACTCCCGCATATACTGGAGACAGCCCTGTTGCCGTGTTTTGCTACCTTTATGCCACCCCCGGCAGCGACAAACGCGGTCGTGGTAGAGACATTAAAAGTCCTGGTGCCGTCTCCTCCGGTCCCGACAATATCCAGGATGGTTTCATCCTCTATATTGATTTCATCCCGATCAATGTTGACGATATGATTATTGCCACATATTTTTGTGGCCTTGGCCCTCATTGCCCTGGCAGCGCCGGCAATTTCATCAACCGTCTCTCCCTTTAATCTCAAGGCCGTGATGAACGACCCGATCTGAGCCGGTGTGGCTGTCCCGGACATGATCTCATCCATCGCCTTTTCCATTTCAATCTCTTTGAGATCGTGACCTTGAACGACTTTTGAAATAAATTCCTTAATCATAATCTTATCCTCCCTGTATTGAAAAATTTTGTAAAAGACCCGGCCCCGCTGAAGTCAAAATGGATTCGGGGTGAAATTGGACTCCCTCAACCCTGTATCTACAGTGCCTCAGGCCCATTATCTCTTCATCCATCGTCCAGGCGCTTATCTCAAGATGATCGGGTAGTGAATCTTTTTCCACTATAAGTGAATGGTACCGAACCGCCTCAAAGGGATTGGGCAGACCCTTATAGATACTGCGGCCATCATGAAAGATCATAGAGGTCTTTCCGTGCATAATTCGATCAGCCCTAACCACCTTTCCGCCATAGACAGCGGCGATCGCCTGATGCCCGAGGCATACGCCGAGAATTGGAATTTTTGGCCCTAGGGCATCGATAGCTTCAATTGAGACACCCGAGTCGGCGGGCGATCCCGGGCCGGGCGAAATCAGCAGTGCCGAAGGATTGACCGCCTCGATGCCTTGAATATCTATCTGGTCGTTTCGAAAAACGTTTACCTTCTTATTCATCTGTTCCAGCATCTGGGCCAGATTGTAGGTAAAGGAATCATAGTTATCGATAAGCATTAGCATTCTCTTTCACCCTTTCTATGGTTTTGAACATGGCGCCCGCCTTTTTTAATGTCTCCTCATACTCATTTGCAGGAGATGAGTCTGCAACGATACCTGCTCCCACCTGAATTGAAAGCTTGTCTTTGATGATGGTTATAGTCCGGATGGTGATGCAGAAATCCATATTCCCATTGAACCCGAAATAGCCTACAGCCCCGGCATACGGCCCCCTTGGGGAAGGTTCCAGCTCGCTGATAATCTCCATCGCACGGATCTTGGGCGCGCCGCTTACCGTTCCGGCCGGAAATGCGGACATAAACAGATCAAAACAGTCCGTGTCATCTTTCAGGATACCTTCAACCCTGGATACAATATGCATTACATGTGAATAATGCTCTATTTCCATGAGCCTCGGTACCTTCACAGAACCGGCAACCGCCACTTTCCCGACATCGTTTCTTCCGAGGTCAACCAGCATGATATGTTCAGCGCGCTCCTTGGGGTCTGCCAAAAGGTCTTTTTCAAATGCCTGATCCTCCTCAGCTGTTGCACCCCTTGGTCTGGTGCCGGCGATGGGACGAAGTTCGATTTTTCCATCCGTTGTTCGGGCCAGGATTTCCGGGGAAGCGCCGATCAGCTTAACATCACCGAAATTTAGATAAAACATATAAGGCGAAGGATTAACGCTGCGCAGGTTTCGGTAAAGGGCAAAGTGTTCACCGGATGCCCTTCCGGAAAATCTCTGCGATAGGACCACCTGAATCACATCGCCTGCAACGATGTAATCTTTGGCCTTTTGTACCGCCTTCTCAAAGTCTTCCTTGGAAAAATTGGATTTAAGGCCGGATAGCGAGAATGAATCGTCTTTTAAAAAAGAAGGAAGCGGGCCGTGCAGTTCTTCAATAGTCTCCATTACCCCCCGACATGCCCGGTCGTAAATCGATTTGGGGTCCTCTTCTTTTCTAAGATAGGCAAAAGCAACCACCCTTATCATGTGAGTGAAATGATCAAAAATGATCAAATGACGACAGGCGGTAAAGATTGCCTCCGGAAGATCCCGGTCCAGTGGCAAAGTTCCCGGAAGACGTTCCCATTTTCTTACGAGATCGTAATTAAAATATCCCACAAGCCCTCCCTGAAAAGGCGGAAACTCTTCAATGCTCACCGGTTTGAATTTTGCACTTAACCTCCTCAATACTTCCAAAGGATTGATGACCCCTTTTAATATCTCTAATTTGCCTTCCTCCCATATCTCCATATGGTTTTCCTGTGAAATAGCTCTTATAAATGGCCTTAAGCCAATAAAACTGTATCGACCCCACCTCTTTCCACGGTCGGCGCTCTCAAGGAGATAGGAATAGGAACTGTCTCTGAGCTTCAGATAGGCTGAAACCGGTGTCTCCGTATCGGCCAGAAATTCCCGGTAAACCGGTATCAGGTTCCCTATCTGCGTCATCTTCTTAAATTCGGAAAACGAAGGCTTGGTTTTCAATTTTTACCCCAAAATAAAAAGGCCGTGAGACTTGCGGTCTCACGGCCTTAAAAATTAAACAAAAAAAACCGCGGGACCTTCTGGAGGTGCCCACGGTTTATAGGTTATGTTGGTCTATTACGGCAGGCTCGCCTCCATATCATAGTTGAGCCACCACCAATTGCCGAGTAATTTTTTTAATCTATTTTCCAATTTGTTGTTCATAGACATCTTTTTTAACAAGTGTGTATGGAGATGTCAAGAAAAAAATTATTTTTCGTATTTATCAATCCTAACTCTGCAACTGATGCCGTGCGCAAGCATGTTTTCATAGTTGCAGGCTC
>CAZSON010000129.1:0-8103 GCA_964608375.1 uncultured Desulfobacter sp.
ATCCTAACTCTGCAACTGATGCCGTGCGCAAGCATGTTTTCATAGTTGCAGGCTCTTTCACAAACTCTGGCAATCTTCAGAGAGGCTTCTTTTGTCGCATATTGATAGGTAACGGTTTTAACGAACTTGCCCACATATAACCCGCCGGTGTACCTGGCCGCCCGCATGGTCGGCAGAACATGATTAGTTCCGATGGTCTTGTCGCCATAACTGACCGTTGTCTCTTCCCCGCAGAACATGGAACCGTAATTTTGACAGTGATCCAGATAATACCGCCAGTCTGCGGTCTGGACCTCGAGGTGCTCCGGCGCCCATCGGTCACTCAGCTCAACGGCTTCTTCAGGCGAATCCACCACGATAACTTCGCCGCTGTTACCCCATGATACGGAGGCGACATCCTTTGTAGGAAGCGTTTTGAGTTGCTCATCAATTTCGGCCATTATGTTTTCAGCCGCCTTTCTGGATAGAGAAATCAGACACTGGCGCGAATTGGGGTCGTGCTCAGCCTGGCCCAGAATGTCAGCTGCGACAATGTGTGGATCCGATGTGTCATCGCAAATCACCAGGATTTCCGTCGGTCCTGCAAGCAGGTCGATACCGACGTCGCCGAAAAGCTGTCTTTTGGCCTCTGCAACATATTTGTTGCCAGCTCCCACAACCACGTCCACAGGCTCCAAACCCTCCATGCCATAGGCCATTGCGGCCAGCGCCTGAATGCCGCCCATGCAGTAGATTTCATTCGCGCCTCCGGCTACCATGGAATACAGAGTCGCCGGATAGATACCTTCGCCGTTGACCGGCGGGGTGCAAGCCACAACCCGGCGTACACCGGCCACTTTTGGTGTGATGACGGTCATGTGGGCTGAAGCCAGCATCGGATAGCGACCGCCCGGCACGTAAGACCCCGAAGAGGCCACCGGGATGACCTTCTGTCCGAGATGGACTCCGGGAAGCGTCTCGGTTTCAAAACCGACCAACCGCTCCATTTGCGCTTCTGCAAAATTCCTGATCTGGGTTTGGCAATAATCAATATCCTCGACCATGGTGACCGGCAGTTTGGATCTGGCATCTCGCATTTCATCCTGTCCTATCTTGAAACTCTCCGGGGCCCAGTTGTCAAATGTTTCAGAATACCGCCGGACAGCCGCCTCTCCTTCAGCCTGGACGTTTTCAAGAATTTCCCTGACCGTTTTTCTAACTGACGAGAGGTCTTCCCCGGGTCTGGGCTTTGCTGATTTTAGAAAATTATGCATCGTCTTCTCTCCGGTTCTCCTTTTTAAAAATATTAAGTCTTGCATAAAGTCGGCTGTCCCGTTTTTGTTTTAGGGCTTCAGCCGCACCTTCTTCATGATTGAAAAATCCTTTTCCGTTTTTTAAACCGAGCCGGCCCTGCCCAATGAGATCGCCCAAAATATGAGGAGGCCTGAACTGTTCACGACCCAATTTGTCATGAAGGTATTGAAAAATTGCATGATACGTGTCGATACCGGCCTGGTCGATAATCTCAAAAGGGCCAAAGGCGCTCAACCGAAAACCGAAACTCGATTTAACAATCCGGTCAACCTCCTGGGGTGACGCAAGTCCTTCTTCAACAATCGCGAGCGCTTCAGCCGCCATTGCAAATTGAATCCGGTTTGCTACAAATCCCGGGGCGGACTTGCACATGGTGGGAAACTTACCGATTCGCTCCATAAATGTCACTGCCCTGTCGATGGTTGTTCGACCGGTTGCTTCTGCAGGAATGATCTCGACCGCCGGAGTAATCGGCGGCGGGTGAAACCAGTGGGTTCCCAGCACTCTTTCCGGATGAATGGTGACAGCGGCAAGTTCATTAATGTCAAATGATGAGGTGTTGGTGGCCAGAATAACATCACGACCGGTTAGGGCACCGAGCCGCTCGAAAAGCTTCTTTTTTAGCTCCAGATCTTCGGTAATCGCCTCTAAGACGTATTCCGCCTTCCCGGCGGACCCCTCTAAATCTTTTGTAAATCGGATTCTGCTCAGGATCGCCTCAATCCGTGATTTTTGAAGAATGTTCAAAGCGACCATATATTCGAGATTTTCCCTAATCCAGACCTCGGCCCGCTCCAGCAGGTGTTTGCTTTGATCGACCAGAAAGACGTTCAGGTTATTTAAGGCGAAAACCTGTGCAAAACCATGACCCATGACACCAGCGCCTATCACGAGGACATTTTTTATTTTCTTCATTTCTTTTTGTCTCCCATTTGAATTGATCACCGCAGCGGATTCTCCGGTTTATCAGTGTGCCGTCCAGCCTGCATCCACCATCAATATATGCCCGGTAACCAGCTTTGAAGCGGGTGAGGATAGATAGATGACCGCCGCGGCCACATCTTCGGTGGTGCCAAAACGCTTAAAGACGTTTTTTGCCAGGGCGTATGCTTTGAATTGAGGATCTGTCATCATCTCTTTGATAAATTCGGTCTCAATAAAGGTGGGCGCAACAGCGTTGACCCGAATATCGTAGGATGCCCACTCAATGGCCAGAACTTTTGTAATGAGGTTAAGCCCTGCTTTGGAAGCACAATAAGCGGCCCGTTTTATTAATGCCACCGATCCGGTTTGTGAGCTTACGTTAATGATGCGGCCGCCGCGGCCCTGGTCAATCATGATTTTTCCTGCGGCCTGGGCTGTAAAAAATGCTGCCTTGAGGTTGATGTCCATGACCCTGTCCCAGGACTCTTCATTTACATCAACAGCATCCTGGGGGATGTTAATGCCTGCGTTGTTGACCAGGATATCAATACCGCCCAAACCCCGGGCCAGATCGATCATTGACGGCGGGATATCCTTGGTGGCAGTAAGATCAAAAGCCGCAACAACAGACTGCCGGCCCAATTTTTTTATCTGTCCGGCAACGTCATGAAGTTCTGATTCAGTTCGGGCAACCAGACCGACGTCGGCGCCGGACCGGGCAAGACTCAGGGCAACAGTCCTTCCGATCCCTCGCCCAGCCCCTGTTACAACGGCTTTCTTTCCGGTCAGACTGAACATGTCGTTATGGATATCTGAAATATTTTCCATGGCATTTCCTTTAAGCCTCCGCTCGATCGGGAACGGCAACTTCCCCTGTGAAATCTTCAGACCCAGAGTTTTTCCTTGCGAAAATCAAGGTCTTCAAGCAACGGTTTGGCAGGGCCATGGTGACTGATTATGCCGCGGTCGAGAACATATGCCCTGTCGGTAAGCGCGAGCACCAGGTCTAACTGATGCTCTATTATCATGATAGATACCTCGGAGCGCAACCTATTTATACTTTCAAACAGCTCCTCGATCATCAGAGGCGAGAGACCTTCAAAAGGCTCATCCATTAATACCAACTGAACGGTTCCCACAAGCGCTCTGGCGATGGCCACCATCTGTTGTTCGCCTCCGGACAAGGTGTCGGTTTTGGCCGTATAACGTTCGCGTATGCGGGGAAAAATTTCGAAGATCTGATCGGTGTTCCACCGGATACCAGCGCCATTTGTTCTTTTAAGAGCGCCAATTTTTAAATTCTCTTCGACGGTCAGATTGGCGAAAAGACGCCTACCCTGAGGCACCAGCCCAATGCCCATACCGGCAATCTTTTCCGGGGCAAGCTGGCTGATATCGGTACCGTTGAAGACAATCCGGCCGCTTGAAATCGGCGCCATGCCCATGATGCTTTTGAAGGTGGAAGACTTGCCGGCGCCATTGCGGCCCAGTAAAGCAATGGCCTCTCCTTGGAAGATTTTGAGCGATATATTATTCAGGATGTGGCTCTTGCCATAAAAGGTGTTGATCGTATCAAGCTGCAAAAGTGTTGCCTCTGGGTCTATGGTGCTATTCATCGTTTTTTCCCGTCCGATGAGCGCCTCGCCACTACCCAGATAGGCGGCCTGCACATCTTTGTCGTTACGGATCTGATCGGGTGGTCCGATCGCAAGCACCGTTGCCTGATTCATCACTGTGATGTTGTCCGAGACGCTAAAGACACGATCGATATCATGCTCGATTAAAAGGATCGAGATATACTCAGACAGTGACTTTATTAAAGCAGTGATCCGCTCGCGTTCCTTAACGGCAAGGCCCACCAGGGGTTCATCAAGGAGAAGAAGGCGGGGACGGGCAGCCAGCGCAACGCCAATTTCCATCAGACGCTGGCCTCCATAGGAGAGGCTTGAAACTTCAACTTCCTCCAGACCGCTCAGACCCAGGAATTCAACAAGACTTTCGGTCTGGCTGTTGATCTCGTCGATCGAATCGGCATCACGCCACATGTTTAATGCAATGCGATGCCTGGACTGAACGCCGAGGCGCAGATTTTCGAAAACCGTAAGGTCGAGGAACAGGTTGGTGATCTGGAAGGATCGCGCAATCCCCATCTGAGAAAGGAGATCAGGTGAATTTTTTTTCAAGGATTTGCCCAGAAACTGCATTTCTCCGTTATCACTTGCATATTCTCCAGACATTACATTGAACAGTGTTGTCTTGCCGGCGCCATTCGGTCCGATTAGTGACTGAAGGGAACGGTCTTTGACCTGCATATTCACATTAGAGACCGCAGTAAAGTTGCCGAATCTTTTTCCGACACCACGGCATTCAAAGATGCTTCCCTGAAACATTTCATGCTCGACGTTACGCAAGTACTCGGGCACTGAGCGCTGCATGGACGGTGCGACGCGGGACGTCATTGCCGCTTTTTTGGTTTTTCTGATCAGCGGTTTTACAATTTCCCGGCCAACCCCCATCAGGCCGGTAGGCGAAAACAGAATGAACCCCATAAACATGATGCCGAAGATCAGTTGCCAACTGGCGGTGTATTCCGACAGGATCTCACGGAGAAGGATAAAGAAAAGCCCGCCAAGCGGCGGCCCTAGAAAATGCCTGGAACCGCCGAGGATCGACATGGCGAGAATCTCTCCTGAGTGTTGAACATGCACCAGGTCGGCGCCTATGTAATATTTCAGAAACGGAAACAGCGATCCGCCGATACCTACAACAAATGCTGAAACGATAAAAACGATCAACCTGTATTTGCGCACATCATAGCCGATATACCCAGCGCGCTGGCTGTTTTCCCTGATCGCCTTAAGCACCGATCCGAAGGGTGAACGCACGATTCGCCATGTCATGATCGAAACGGCTGTAAAAATGATAAAAACAATGAAGAAGAAAATCAGCTGGTCGTTGAGATCAAAACCGATGATCGTGGGCCGTTGCATTCCGCCATAACCGTCTTCGCCGCCGGTAAAAGACGTCCACCGATAGATAATATAAAAGGACATCGCGGCAAAGGAGAGTGTCAGCAGTGAAAAATATACACCACGCAGCCTGAGTGAAAAATATCCGATGATCACACCGAACAGCGTGCTGATGGCGACGGCCAGAACCATCGGTATAAAGATATAACCCGGCATGAACTGGACCTGAATGATCGATGCCGCATAGGCGGCGATACCGAAAAAAATACCGTGACCAAATGAAACCAATCCGGTATAGCCAAGCAGCAGATTGAAGCCGAGTCCGACAATGGCATAAATCAGAATTTCCGATGCTGTGGTATAGGTCAACCCGAAAACATAGGTAAAGGGCGGCAGCAGCAGACCGCAGACCACGAGAACTGAGATTGGGCTCTTGAGCAGGGCCTTCATCTATTCCAACCTCGCAAATCGTTCTCCGAGCAGCCCCCTCGGTCTGAAGATTAAGACCAGGACCATAAGGGCGTACATCGATCCTTCGGCCGCCGGTGGAAAATAAAATGCGGTGACGCCTTTCAGGACGCCAACGATCAGGCCGGCTAGAACAACGCCCCAAAAGCTCCCCAATCCTCCCAGCACACAGATAACAAAAGCTGCAGTGATAATATCATTTCCCATGGCCGGATGAACGCCCATAAGGCTTGCAGACATACTTCCGGCGATCGCTGCCAGACCTACACCGATGGCAAATACAATGGATAGAATCGGACCTACACTGATCCCCATTGCACGCACCATTTCCGCATCCTCAACACCCGCACGGACAACAAGGCCGAATGATGTTTTGTTAAATAGCAACCACAGGCCGGCAATGGCAAATGATGTCACTATCAGAATGGCGATACGGTAATAGGAATAGAGAAAATCACCGATGTGAATCTGGCCGCTCAGAAACACGGGAATCGAAAATGGAATCGTCGAAGCGCCGAACACGAGCCGAAAAATCTGCTCAGCAGAAATGGCAAGCCCAAAAGTGAACAACAGAGCTAAGATGGGGTCCTTTGGATAAAGCTTTCTGATACACGACATTTCAATGATAACACCAATGATGCCGACAATGGCGGGCGTCATCACAAAAGCTGCTGGAAAGCCCAGTTTCCCCGTGATCGTAACTGTCAAATAAGCGCCGAGCGCATAGAACGCACCATGGGCAAGGTTAACCACTCCTCCGAGACTGAATATGATCGATAGCCCCAAGGCCAGCAGGGTGTAATAGGTTCCAACAAGCAGCCCATTGAGAATTTGTTCGATGAGTAACATTTCAGGACCTGTAAAAATAGCGGGACACAAATGCATCCCGCCATTTTTCGTTACGGTTCGAGCAACTAAGCCATCTTGCAGGGGTTTTCGGCCATGGTCGGCTGGATCAAATCGAGCGGTTCATTGTCACCGGGGCTGGCTTCAACAATCTCGAAAATATCCCACTTGTCCTCCATTTTATCCTTATCCTTAACCTTGACGACGAACATCTGCTGCAGAAGCGAGTGGTCCCAGTTGCGGAAGTGTCCCCGCCTCGGCTTCATGATATCAAAATCCATGCCGGATTCCAGCAACGGGATGATCTTGGCCGGATCGGTGCTTTTGGCCTCATTCATGGCTGCGGCCATTATCTTCACGGCTGTATAGTCCCCCCAAGCCTGGTTTTCCGGCGGTTTTTTGTACTTATCGCGAAATGCCTTGGCAAAGGCCTTTGAGGAGTCGGTCGGCATCTTGTGATACCACAGGCTCTGCCAATAACCGGTGATCGAGTCGATCCCGGCGCCCCAGAAACCGGCGGTATCCATGACGCCTCCAGATACACTGAACGGCAGCCCAAATTCCTTGTACTGTTTGAGGAATGTCGTCTGATCACTGCCGGCAAGGTTGATGTAGACAAAATCCGGCTTGGCATCCTTGATTTTGAGTATATACGGGCTGTAATCCGGTGTCCCTGTTGCAATCAGCTCGTTTGCCATCACGTTTCCGCCCTTTCCGGTCAGAAAACGGGTGGACACCCGTGCCAGGTCATGGCCAAAGGCATAGTCAGCCGTAAGCATGTAGAAATTCTTTCCCTTTACATTTCCAGCGCGGTCCTGCCAGTTGCCGATGGTCTTAGTGTACATGGTGTTGCAGGCTTCGACATGGAACGTGAAGGGGTTGCATTTTGCGCCTCTGAGTGCATCGGAGTTCGCTCCCGATTGCATATACAGGGTCTTGAGCCGGTTAGCCGTCGCCATAACACCACCGGCAGAACCGGAGCTTATTTCACCAACGAGAAAATGCACTTTTCTTCTCTCTATCAGCTTCTGCGCTTTTGTCGGCGCCATGGCAGATCCGACACTGTCCTCAGTGAACAGGTCCACTTCACGACCCAAAATCCCGCCGGCTGCGTTAAGTTCCTCAACGGCCAGATTCACGCCCCTGAACCCATAATCGCCGAGCGTGCCGAGAAAACCACTCCTTGGTGTGATGTGACCGACCCGGATTGTATCTGAAGCAGCGCTTACAATTGCCGGAAAGCCAAGTGAACCGGCGGCAAGTGCGCCCACACTCATCTTGAGCATTTGACGACGTGTCATGTTTATCGTCTGTGGCTGTGTATCTTTCTTTTTCATCATTTCCCCCCTAGCCAGGCCTAATCGACCTGCATTTTTGTATAGATGAAAGTCAAGCTGGACAGGTAGCTTTCATCTCGGTTTTGATCGTTTATATTATAAGCCCCACCCGTACATCACCTCCTTTCTTCTCTTTTGATTAATAAATGCAATGATAAAATAGCACGGAGTTCCTTATTTGAGCTTGAAGTAAGGAAAATTTAGGGACGGATATCAAACAGCAATCACACAGAGAAAGCCGATGATCTAATTCAGATAACGGATAC
>CAZSON010000130.1:0-7996 GCA_964608375.1 uncultured Desulfobacter sp.
GATAAAAATAGGTTGCACTGTATAAAATATGCATGTTATATATCTTTTATATATCCATTTTTAATCTGTCAAGACTTTTAATGCTGCAAAAAACTGGTTTCATCGATCTAAACCCACAATGGATAGATCGGGAGGAGCCGATGAAATGGATGAGATCGGGGGTCAAGCGCATGTCATTAAAACTAGAGACTTACGAAAACCTGCGATACAGGATTATCACCAACGATTTTCAGTCAGGTCAACAACTTTATGAAAAAGAGCTGATGCAGGAATATGGGATCGGCAGGACTCCGCTTCGGGAAATTTTTCAGGAACTTCAGCGAAACGGTCTGATTGAGATCATTCCAAAACTTGGAACACGTGTGGTCAGCATGGATCTGCGCGTATTGCGCGAGGCGGTTCAGCTGCGCCGGGAACTGGAAGGTCTGGCAGCGGAACTGGCCACCCAGCATATTGAAACGGATCAGTCTGCCCGGCTGCGACAACTTTTGGATGAAGCCGCCAAAGTCAAAACCAACAGTATGGACGCCTTAAAAAAACTGGCGGATATCGATATGGCGTTTCATCGGATCATTTACGAGGCATCCGGTAATGGACAGCTCAAGGAAATTATCGAGTCTCTGCTTTACAAGATGTCTATGTACTGGTTTCAGGTGGGCTTTTCGGCTGCAGAATTTCACGCGCAATTTGAAGAGCTGGAGGAACTCATTCGGGCTATGGAAGCTAACATGAAAAAAGACGCCAGAGAGATCATGAAACGGCACATCGACCACTTTGTTAAACTTATTAAAAAGAATATATTGAAGGATTGACAATGAAAACAGGGTTTAAACCGCAATGTATCCCGGACTACCGGGTACTGACCGAAGACCAGATAAAAAAGATCCATCAGGCCACACTTGAACTTTTGGAGACCACCGGCGTAAGAGTTCTGAATGAAGCAGCCATCCAACTGCTGAAGGATTCCCGATGCAGGGTAGCGGATAACCACAATGTCAAAATTCCCGGCTCGCTTGTGGAAGACAGCATAAAGCATGCACCTTCCGACGTTACGGTGTACAACCGCAAAGGCGATCCTACCATGCAGCTCGGCGGAAGCAACGTGTTCTTCGGCATGGGGACGGACCTTCTTAACACATGGGATCTCAAAACCGGGGCGCTTCGCGCATCATGCCTTCAGGATGTCATCGATTCTGCCGTTATCGGGGACTATTGCAAAGAGATCGACTTCATCGCCTCAAATGCATTTCCCCTGGATGTTCCAGAAAATCTCGCCTATGTTAGGGAGTTCAAGGCCCTGATTTCAAATTCAACAAAACCGATCTACTTTACCGCAGGGGGAGCCGAGGATCTCGCAGTGATTCTGGAAATGGCCGCAGATGTACTCGGGGGAAAAAATCTGCTCCGTGAAAAACCTTTCTTAATACACTATGCTGAACCGATCAGTCCGCTGGTGCATTCATCCGGGGCCGTGGACAAACTCTTTATGTGTGCGGACAATGGTATCCCGCTGAATTATGCGCCGGCTCTGCTCTCTGGAGGCAGCGGACCGGTCACCCTCGCCGGCGCCATCGTGGTGGCAAACGCCGAAGCTCTCAGCGGCCTAGTTATACAGCAATTGAGATCAAAAGGAGCGCCGGCAATAAGCGGCTTTAGTGCCACGCCGATAGATATGCGAACCGGGACCACAGTTTATGCCAGCCCCGATGAGAGGCTGACCCATTCCGCTTGCTGTGACATCTATCACTATTACGGGCTACCGGTATGGGGGGAGGCCGGATGCAGCGATGCCGGATCACTGGATGAACAGGCGGCGATGGAGTCGATGGCATCTATTATGATGGCGTCTTTGGATCGCTGCAACCTCGTTCACAATGTCGGTTATCTAGGGCAGGGTCTAGTGGGATCTGTAGCGTCAGTGGTCATGTGCAGCGAAATCATAAGCTATGTCCGCAGAATCATGCGCGGCTTTGATATCTCCAGGGATCGGATCGGGCTGAACGTCATTAACGAGGTTGGGCCCGGGGGCAACTACCTTGCCGAGGAGCATACTCTGAAGTATTTCAGGGAAGAGCACTGGGTGCCTCAATTCATCAATCGCCAGAGCCCCGAAACCTGGACAAAGGAAGGCGGTAAACGACATGGCGAGATAGTTGCTGAAAAGGCACTCGACATTCTTGCTACTCATCAACCAGACCGTCTGCCGAATGAGTCGATCAAACGGCTGGATGAAATCATAGAAAAATCGAAACCCGATCTTATGAATCAACTTTTGGCTGTCTGAATTCGGACCCTGAATTACGGAAAGTTAACAAGAGAAGTCGGTGCAACTTCAGATCAATCCTTCTTTCAGAGTTGGAAAACCATGTTGAAAATTTTAATATCTGAACAAGCCGCCCCCAAGTCTTTCTGTATCTTTAAGCAATTTTCAAGTCCCGGCATATCGATTCTGGCATCCATTTCCCAGTTTGCAAAATTCCGCTCAAGCGCTTTGTGGAAAACCTTTTTTTCAACTTTAAATAAAAGGCTTCCATATGCCGCGGCCGACTTGGTATCCTCTCTTATCCGCCGCACAGATTCCCGGTACCCATTCAGAAGGGATTCAAGCAGATCCCGTTTGTTTTTAATGAAGGCCTCTGTTGCAAAAATCCCACCCCATTGATATCTGGGAAAGTAGTCCCCCACACGGGCCACTACCCTTAATAGACCATTGCTTTCACCCTGACTCAACATCGGCTCAACGAGAAAGCCCGCATCGATCCTTCCCGATAAAAAACATTTCAGGTCTCCGTAAGCATCTCCCAACGGGACAATCTCCACATCTTCCTGCGGGTCGATCATCTCAGTATTGAGTATCCTGTGGAGGAAGTATTCATCGCAGCTGCCATGGGAGAGAATGCCGATTCTCTTTCCCCTCAGTTCAGCAAGAGATGAGATATCCGGCAGAGCCGCAATATAATGGTCCAACTGCTGAATAAAGGTGCTGCCGATAATTCTGGCAGGCAGGCCTTCAGAGAATGCCTTGATAAAGGGAGGCAGGCCGATTTCTCCGATATGAACGTCTCCATCTCGGACCGCCTTCAGCAATTCAGGGCCCCCATGGAATATCCTGATCTCCGGATAAACACCCTGTTTTTGGAAAAGACCTATTTCCCTTCCAAAAAACAGCGGGAACCGTTCTATCCAAAAAGAAGGGGTTCCCCAGGTGACATGGATGATTCCGTTCAAAAGAGCTCAGGCCTCAAAGTTTTTATGGTTCAAAGTCGCCTCGGCCTTGGCTCGAATCTCTTCTAGCGTCTTTTGCACATCGGCATGCAAGGGGGCCGGTTCATGGGTTTTCAGAATTTTGCGCGCCTTGTCGGTTGCCAGCTGCCCCAAGTTCTTGCTCCCTTTGCTGGTCCAGTCTGCCAGGTTATCGCGGTTGCATAGTGAAGGGGTCCAGTGTTCCTGCCTGAAGAATTTCATGGTCTGCTCTGTAGACAGGAATTCTCCGCCGGGCCCCACCTCTTCAATGACATCAAGGCCGATATGGGCATCATCGAGTTCAAAACCGCGCATCAGCCGTTTGACATAACTGATGATTTCAGCGCACACCACCAGTCCGCCGGGATGACCGATCAGACCTTGCCCCAAATAGGCGATGTCGTGCACCAGATTGGCACCGTGCAAGGTATCAACCATGATGGAAATGCTCCATTCCATACCGGCTTGCTGATCCAGGCAGTTAGCGTCGCTGACTCCCGCCGTCCCCCACCTCGGCAATCCGTAATAGCGATATAAATCAGCGCATGCAGAAAGGGCCAAGCGATATTCCGGACAACCGTAAACGCAGGTGGAGGTGCGCATATCTATCGTGGACATACCGAAACCCGATATAATAGGTGCACCTTTGGCCCTCAGCTGGTGCATCACCAGGCCGCTCAACGCCTCAGCATTGCCTACGGTGATCGCACCGGCAAGGGTCACCGGCGCACTGGCGCCGGACATCATGCCCGGCGCGTAGGTGACCGGGACGCTGTTGTCGGCACAAAAAAACAGTTTCTCAATGGCTCCGATGGTATGGGTCAGAGGCGTTAGCGGCTCAGCGTAATGGATTTGGATAGGTTTTTCCCGTAAAACATCCGGGCCGCCGACCACTTCGGCGGCCATTTCATTAATCAGGGCGATGTCGTCCAACCCGGCAGCGGTGAAGAAAATCGGTTTGATTGAGTTTTCAAGCTCCGCTTTGAATGAATCGAGGTACATCAGGTTGGTCGGCGAGTCGTGTGGCAGGGCATAGGAGCCGATAAAGTCGATATCTTCAAGCGCGTCGGCAATACGGGCCGCATTAGCCACATCCTTAAGGCGCGATTCCCTGAGCTCGCCTGTATCCAAATCGTAAGTCTGGATCAGATCGGTTCCCATCCCGAAATGAACGCAGCGATCCTCAAGACGCATGGCCTCCTGGCCCAAGCGGTTGAATAAGGTAACACAGGAAGGCGCGCTCAAGATGGCCTCTTCCACCAGCTGGTTGGGGATTTTGACCAGATTGTCCTCTTTGACCCGGCAGCCCGCATCCTGCATCATGTGGACCGCCTCGGGGAGCATTATCCTTACACCGACCGACTCCAGAAGCTCAAGCGTCGCATGGTGTATTTTTTTGATCTGTTCCACCGACAGAAAATGAAACGTCGGCACACATTGAGATTTAAATCCGGTATGCATATTTACTCCTTTTTTTTGCTTCTTGAAATTCTTAACGTACCACCTATCAAAACGCTTTATCCCAAAATACTCAAAGTCGTTCGCAAATGACTTTTTAAGAGTTCATCAAGCTTGGTGGTTCGTTAAAAACGGCCTGACCTATAAAAATTTTTTTCTTATCTTTTCGGCATACAATTCAACATGCTTTTCCATCGCACATCTTGCCCCTTGCGGATCTTTTTGTTCAAGCGCCTCGAGCACCGAACCCAGATTCTGCGCCAGCAGGGAATAGTCGAGCGTGCTGAGACCGACATGAAACCAAATCCTGAACATCAGGCAATGCAGGCCCTGCAAAACTTTGACCAGTTTCCGATTTTGGGTGGCTTCGTACAGGATATGGTGAAATCTGGTGTCAAAGTATTCTGAAATTTTTGGTATGAAGCGCGGTTCCGGGATTTCATGCTGAGCCTCTTGCAGAATGGCCCGCATTTCCTGCAGCTGCGTCTGGCTGATTCTTTCGGCGGCCAGGCTGCCGGCAAATCCCTCCAGTTCGCGACGAAGCTCCACCAGTTCCCGGACCTCGGATACATCCACCGGCATGACCATGTGGCCGTGGCGCGGGAGTCTTCTAATTAAAGCTTCTTCTTCAAGTTTAAGGAGCACATCCCGTAAAGGTGTTCGCCCGATACCGAATTGCTCCATGAGATCCTTTTCATTGAAAATCTTTCCCGGTTGGATGACATTGGAGATGATTTGAAACCGAATCGCCTCGTAAACTTCATTTTTATTCATATAGCCCCCTTAGAGCGCACCGGGCAAGTTGCAACGGCATTGATGTTTGATGCAAAAACTGGATATATGGTCCACCCGTTAATAGTAAAATCATAAAAAAGAATATTTTTTTTGTCAACAATAAATATATTTAAAATATATCTTGCAAAATTTAATATGATATATTAATGATGGGATCGCAAAAAGTTATTTGCAAACGACTTTGAGCATTTTAGGATAAATGGTCATTTAGAGTGCAATATGGACTTTTTGCGAATTCATCAGACTTGAGTTGTTATTTATTGTTCATGTTAATTTTAACAATATTTACTCAAATAATAAGGAGGTGTACTGATGTCATTTAAAGCACTTTGCCAGGCTGTAGAGTCCGGTAACACCGGTGAAGCTGAAGACCTGACACACAAACTTCTGGACGAAGGAAAAGATCCTCTAGAGATGATTGCAGCGCTCACAGAGACGATGAATAAGCTCGGTGAACTGTTTGCGCGCCTGGAAATATTTCTTCCCCAGTTGATGATAGCAGGGGAGGCCTTAATCGCTGTGGTCGATATTCTCCGCCCCAAGATAAAGGCTGCCGGGCAACAGGGAGCTGTCAAAGGCAAGGTTGTTATCGGTGTTGTCAAAGGTGATATACATGAAATCGGAAAGAATATTGTGAAGCTTATGCTCGAAACAAACGGATTCGAGGTAAAGGACCTGGGTTACGACGTCGACTCTCTCACCTTTATCAAAGAGGCCGAGGCAATGGGAGCAGATATCATCGGGGCGTCATCCCTGATGTCCACCACCATGCCGGGACAGAGGGAAATCATAAAACTCTTAAAAGATAAGGGACTCAGAGACCGCTTCAAAGTAGTTATCGGCGGCGCACCTACAGGCAAGGAGTGGGCGGACCAGATCGGCGCTGACCTGTGGTGTGAGGATGCCGGCTCCACGCCCTCGATGATGAACGAACTTTTGGGCAATTAAGCAGGATGGGTCTTAATCCAAAAGGTTCTGTTTCCAATGAAAAAATAAATACCGTATAACTGCCCGTCATCACGAGCCGTTCAGGCGAGGCGTGCGTGTCGAACAGTTAATTTCAACATATTGCAATCAAAGGAGGAACATTATGTCTACCCCCTATCGTTTCTGGGAAATTTTACAGCGGTCCAACACAGGTCCACATTGCGATGAAGATGATTTTTTACCAAAAATATTCACACCGAAGCTGCAGGAAGTTCTAAAAAAATATGAGATAAAATGTGATCCCAAAACCCCGGTACCTACAAACAACGATCTTGCGGACAGGGTGTGGCAGGCCGGTTGGGAGTTATTCCGTGATGTGGGCCTTTACAACGCAGACACTCATCGCATTATTCAAGTCTCTGACGATGAAATCAAAGAAGCGCTCTATATGACTACAGGCGCCTATTGGGTCGGCGCCGGAAAAGACGCCGTACTATGGAAACACCGCCAGGTGGAAGATCGTGAACCCCCATTTTGCATCTTTAGTCCGGACATAACATGTGATGAGAATCTGCACCACTCCATATGCCTCGCCTATCTCAAGGAGCCGCTTTTGGATGGTTTTTGTGCCCCAATCCTGGAGGATTCAATCGGCCAGAAAATCTCATCCGGCTCGCCCACCGAAATCAACGGGTGTACCCAGCACATATACAACATGCGACTGGCAGCAAAGCAGGTCGGCCGGCCCGGTGTTTTTTTTGTTGCGGTCGGGACCGCTGAGCACGATGCCGGTCAGATTGCCGTATCTGACAACGAGTGGGGGGTGCGAACCACCGATTCTCGACTCGTCGGTACGCTAACCGAGTTTAAAACAGCTGACACATTGCTGAACCGGGCAGTTCACTGCGCACAATATGGATGTTATACCGGCAACCTTACAGGTCCCATCTACGGGGGCTGGTGTATGGGTTCGGAGGGGGTTGCCGCTTCGCTGGTGGCTTACAGCCTCAGCGGCCTGTGCATCCATGGTGCAATCTTCAATCAGCATTTTCCCTTTCACCTGCATTGGGGTTCCAATACAACCAGGGAACTTCTATGGCCGATCAGCGTGGCCGGTCAGGCCATGGCTCGCAACAGTAAGCTCCTTTATACCTCCAACGGATTTGCAAACGCAGGCCCGATGACTGAAATGGTCTTATTCGAAACCGCCTGTCACGCCCTTGTCAGCACGGTATCGGGATGGCACCTGTGGGAAATGGCCTCGACTCGTAATAAATACAGAAATCGAGCCACCCCGATGGAAGCCAGGCTAGGTATGGAAGTCGGTCATGCCGTTGCAGGTCAGGGGATGACAAGAGAGCAGGCGAACGATTTGGCCATGAGACTATTGTCAAAATACGAGGACAATGCGGCCGATGCCCCCATGGGTAAAGAATACCCTGAATGCTATGACGTGGCCACGGCGCTTCCGACTCAGGAGTATTTTGATATGTATCGCCGGGTCAAGGATGAACTGGCTGAAATGGGGATAGAATTTCCATATTAATACCCATCTTGTAACGGCAGGTAAAGT
>CAZSON010000131.1:0-7958 GCA_964608375.1 uncultured Desulfobacter sp.
TTGGAAAAATTCTGATGCACCATGGACCTACGATCTGAATCCTAAATTAATGTATCTCCCTTCAATTCATTAAAATGAGAACACATAGAGGAAATGTCAAAATGATGGCGCGTAGACTATTTGCAATACTCTCAATAATGGTATCGCTGGTCACCATTTTGTTGGCGAAATTCTGGCCAAATGCTTATTGGTTGCTCGTTATTGTTCTGCCTTTAATCGGTCTTGGTGTCTATGACATGGTACAGCGCAGCCACACTATTTTGCGCCTTTATCCTGTTATCGGACATCTTCGCTTCCTGTTTGAGTCAATACGGCCAGAGATCCAGCAGTATTTTGTCGAATCCGACACCAACGGTCAGCCGGTTAGTCGCGAATTCAGGGACCTGGTCTATCAACGCGCCAAGGGGCAACGTGACACACGGCCTTTTGGAACCCAGTTTGATGTTTACCGAAATGGCTATGAGTGGCTCAATCATTCTCTTGCGCCCAAACCTGTGCACGATAGAAATCCGAGAATCCGTTTCGGATGCTCAGATTGCAGCCAACCCTATGATGCCTCACCACTGAATATATCCGCCATGAGCTTTGGGGCTTTAAGCCAACATGCGATCATGGCCTTAAACAAAGGCGCAAAGATCGGTGGCTTTGCACATAACACCGGCGAAGGGGGGATCAGTCCCTACCACCTTAAGTATGGTGGAGATCTAATTTGGCAAATTGGCACCGGTTATTTTGGATGCCGCAATTCCAGCGGTGATTTTGACGAGACGTTGTTTGCGGAAAATGCGGCCCGGGACGTTGTGAAAATGATTGAAATCAAGCTATCGCAGGGTGCCAAGCCGGGTCATGGCGGCATATTGCCTGCGGTCAAGCTGACGCAGGAAATTGCAGATATCCGTCACGTGCCGATGGGGCATGATGTGGTTTCCCCTCCTGCGCATACGGCCTTTTCATCTCCGCTTGGGTTACTAAAATTCGTTGCCAAATTACGTGAGCTGTCCGCTGGCAAACCGGTTGGCTTTAAACTCTGTATCGGCAGAAAAACTGAGTTTCTTGCGATTTGTAAGGCAATGCTTGAAACGGGTATTACACCGGATTTTATTACTGTCGATGGTGCAGAAGGCGGCACAGGGGCGGCGCCCATTGAACTGACTAATTCAGTCGGCACGCCATTGCGCGATGGTCTTATTTTTGCCCATAATGCCTTGATTGGCACCGGGTTACGCGAGCAAATACGTATTATTGCATCGGGTAAGGCAATTTCTGCTTTTCACGTACTACGTCTGATAGCGTTGGGCACGGATACGGTTAATGCGGCACGCGCAATGATGTTTGCGCTAGGTTGTATTCAATCGCGGCAATGTAATGAGGATACTTGTCCGACCGGCATAGCCACTCAAAACCCGGCTCGATATAAGGCGCTGGATGTTGATGACAAAGCGGCCAGAGTGGCGAACTATCACGCATCGATGATAGAAAACTTGATGATGCTAGTTGCGGCTGCCGGTTTGAACCGTCTTGACGAACTTCGG
The DNA here is from genome assembly GCA_964608375.1 of uncultured Desulfobacter sp. GTDB lineage: Bacteria > Desulfobacterota > Desulfobacteria > Desulfobacterales > UBA2156 > UBA2156. Next base: position 1,533 of record CAZSON010000131.1, read on the forward strand.
CCCTGGCACATTAATCGTCGTGTGAATGGTACTGAGACCAAGCATTATGCTGAGATCTATCCTTGCATCACGAATCAGTGTTTGCTTGCGGACACGGAAATGCCAGAAAATTGGAAGGACAATTGGGATAAGGCAACATCCGATAACTGGTAAATAATTTTACAGTCTCCTAAAAATTCATCGTAAGTAAGTTAACCGGAGCGTCAGGGCGGTAGCAGAGCAATGCCTTACATCGGGCGGGGATGAAAAATTGCCCAACAGCTTATTAGTTGGAGGTTTATATGCAGATAGGGTTATATAATTTAATCGCATTGTTTATGGGTGTTATTTATTCAATATATTTGCCGATGAACAGCTCTGTATCAAAATATTTAGGATCTCCATTAACCGCAACTGTCTCTTTCTACAGTGTTGCGCTTGTAACATCTATCCTGATATTTACATTTTTCGGCAAATTTGAGACGATTTATAAAATCAAATATGTTCCGCCCTATTTATTTTTGACCGGTTTTATAAGCGCATTTATCGTTTTGGGTATAACTTTTCTTATTCCAAAAATTGGAGCAAGAAGACTGTTCATACTTACCATAGCCGGCCAAATAATAATGGCAATTATTGTAAGTCATTTCGGTGTGTTAGAGTCTCCAAAAGATCCAATAACATTTAAAAAAATTATAGGCGCCATTCTTTTGTTTTCCGGAGCCATCGTTTCTGTTATTTAAACACAAAGCGGATCTTCATCGAATCGAAGATGTAAACCTTGTTTGAAAAATCTGGGGAATCAAAAGGGAGCAATTATCTATTATGATATTAGAACGCCTCAAAAGAGACATTATCATAGGTGACGGGGGAACAATATTTGAATTGGAACGAAGGGGCTATGTAAGCGCAGGTCCTTTTACACCGGAAACTGTGGTGGAACATCCCGAAGCTGTCAAGCAACTCCAGACAGATTTTGCGCGTGCCGGTGCCGAAGTTCTTCAGGCATGTGCCTATTATGCCCATAAAGAAAAACTAAAGGATATCGGCATGGAAGGCGCATTGGAGGATATCAATAAAAATGCCGTTCTGATTGCAAGGGAAATTGCCGATGAATATGGCATTATGGTGGCTGGTAACCTCTGTAACACATGGGTTTATGATCCACGAGATGCTTGCACGCATAAAGAGGCAAGAAAGCAGTTTGAAGAGCAGATTCAGTATCAGGCAGATTATGGAACAGATTTTTTCATTGCTGAAACGATTGAATATCTAGGAGAGGCAAAAATTGCCCTGGAAGCAATAAAAGCCACCGGCAAACCTTCCATGATAACACTCGGTTTTAAAAGAGATACTTTCACTTTGGACGGAATAAAAATGGAAGAAGCTTTTAAAGCGCTGGAAGATTCGGGAGCAGATATTGTCGGTTTAAACTGTTTCAGAGATCCCGTGCGGATGCTGCCGCTTGCCCAAAGTGTAAGGAAAAACGTTTCCTGTTATGTCGCAACCCAGCCGGTGGCATTCAGATGTACGAATGACAAACCGTACTTCCAGATTCAGGAATCCGAAGGTCGCATAGCCTTTCCAACAGCGCTTGATCCCTTTGTCCTGACAAGAAAAGAAATGTCATCCTATGCGATACAGGCAGAGGCGTTGGGGATTAATTATATAGGTTCTTGCTGCGGCAGCGCTCCTCATCACATCCGAGCCATGTCCGAGGCATTGGGGAGAACCGTGCCGAACAGCAAATACTCTCCCAAGATTAATCTTCATACCATTATCGGAGATGAGGAGCATATAAAAGAGAAAGATGAACGCATTTTATATGAACAACGACATGGCAAAGGATAGGTTCATTTTTTTTACAAAGTCGATAGTTATGCAAAAGGGTCAAATATGAAATGGCGTAGTTTGAGCAAAAAGATTTTGAGTGGCGAGCCTATAGAGCGTAAGGAGGCACGGGCGCTGCTGGAATCTTCAGACGATGAATTGTTCGAAGTTTTACAGGCCTCTTTTGACGTTCGTCGCCATTTCTTCGGTCGGGATATTCGCTTACATGTTATTCGCAATGCCAAGAGCGGTAACTGTAGCGAGGATTGCGGCTTTTGCAGCCAAGCAGCAACGGCAAATAGCATAATCCCGCGCTACACGATGCAGACCGTGGAAGAGATTGTCAAAGGCGCGCGTGAGGCACACCGCATGAAGGCGGTGAGGTATTGTATAGTTGCCAGCGGTCGCACAACGCCGGCTGAAGAGATAAAACTGATTTGTGAAGCTGTTCAACAGATTAAACGGGAAACCCCGATAATGACCTGCACTTCCCTTGGTCTAATTGGCCCCAAAGAAGCCGAACAGCTCAAACAAGCCGGATTGGATCGCTACAACCACAATCTTGAGACTTCAGAGCGGTTTTTTCCTTCGGTCTGTACCACCCACCGATATGTGGACCGATTGAGGACTGCAAACGCGCTGAAAAAGGCAGGTTTAGAACTATGTTGCGGCGGAATTATCGGTCAGGGGGAGTCTTTGGAGGACAGGATCGATCTTGCCTTTGCCCTGCGCGAGTTAAAGGCCGATTCTATCCCTTTGAATTTCCTCGACCCAAGGCCGGGAAGCAGGTTTGAAGCCTGCGAGCGGATTCAACCTGCAGATGCTCTCCGGAGTCTGGCGATGTTCAGGCTCGTAAATCCCGACCATGAAATTCGGGTTGCCGGCGGTAGAGAAGCATGCCTGGGCGCCATGCAGGTCCTCGCCCTGTTTGTGGCTGATTCGATGTTCACCGTAGGCTATTTAACTACTGAAGGGCAGGGATATCAGACAGATATCGCAATGATACAGGCAGCAGGGTTTCGGGTAACAGACGTGACAGACGTCGGCTGAATATCGGAAAAACCATGAAGCAGTTTTTTAAAGAAAACCCGAGGCAAAGTAAAAACAGACCATTTAAATACTGTCCACAGTGTGGTTCTTCTTTAACAACGAATCATAGGAAAACTGAAAGCAAAATAAGCTGCGACGATTGTGGTTTTATCAAATACAACAATCCACTACCCTGCGTGAGTGTTATTATTAAGGATGACGATGGGCGTGTTCTTATCGGTAGGCGCATGACAGGGAAAAAGTTATGGTGCTTGCCTTGTGGATTTATTGAAGAGGGTGAAAACTTTCTGAATGCAGGGCACAGGGAAATTAAAGAAGAGACCGGATTGGATGTGCATTTTGAACGAATAGTGAATGTCGTTTCCAATGAGTTCTCATCTTTTGAAAGTCTTGTGATCGTGCTGGAAGCAAAAAAAATTGGCGGATCTCCAATTGCCGGCGATGATATCACGGAACTGAAATGGATACAAAGTCAGGATTGTTTTGAAGAATTTGAATTCATGGCAGATAAATCCATAACAGAAAAATATTTCTCAGGCGATTTATCAGGAATTTTGATTGATCGACGATATAAAACAAGATTAAAAAGTCACGATTATTGATGGAGATGCCACCAATATAAAGCGTCAAAATAGGAACAAAAAGAACGAACGATAAATAGAAGGAATGACAAATGGATATTACTAGAAGATCATTCATAAAATCTGCGGCCATGCAGAGCGCAATTACTGCAGCCGCAGCATTGTTTCCGGGAATCAGTTTCGGTGCCTGGAAAGAGATGGATCAATTTTCGGGAAAGCTTGAATGGAAAAAAACGCCCTGTCGTTTTTGCGGCACAGGATGCGGTCTTTTGGTCGGTATTACCGGCGGTCGGGCAGTGGCCGTAAAAGGCGATCCCAATTGCAGCGTCAATAAAGGACTTGCATGTGTCAAAGGCTATCATTCTATCCAGGTCCTCTATGGTGGAGACAGAATAAAAAAAGCCCTTGTCCGGAAAAACGGTAAACTGGTCGAGGTTCCCATAAAGGAAGCGCTCGATTTAGTGGCTATAAAAATGGATGAGACGATTAAAAACCACGGGAAAAATTCGGTGGCGATATACGGGTCCGGGCAATGGTCGATTGCCGATGGATATACCGCTTCCAAACTGTTCAAAGGTTGCATCGGCACAAATAATGTGGAAGCAAATGCCCGACTTTGCATGGCCAGCGCGGTCACAGGGTTTTTGACCAGTTTCGGTCTGGACGAGCCGATGGGATGTTACGATGACATCGATCACGCAGACGTTTTTATCACTTGGGGCAATAACATGGCTGAAATGCATCCGGTCCTCTTCTCAAGAATGCTTGCCAACCGTAAGCGTAAAGGACATGTCAAGATCATCGATTTGGCCACCCGGACCACCCGTAGCAGCCAGGCATCGGATAAATCGATCATTTTCAAACCCCAGACGGATCTGGCCGTGGCCAATGCCATCTGTTATGAGATCATCCATAACAAGTGGGTGAATTGGGAATTTGTAAACAAGCACGTTTCTTTTCATAAAGGAAAAACCAACATCGGATATGGCATTGAAGATCATTTCAAGTTTAAAGATAAAGCGGAAACTGTCGGTTTTGAACAGTTTAAGGCTTTTTTGAAGGATTATACACCGGAGAAGGCTGAAAAAATATCCGGAGTTTCCGCCGTCGATATAAAATACATTGCCTCTCTATACGGGGATCCGAACAAGAAGGTGACCTCATTTTGGTGCATGGGCATGAACCAGCACACCCGGGGAACGTGGATTAACAACCTTATTTACAATATTCATCTTTTGATGGGAAAGATCTCCACTCCCGGCAACAGTCCATTCTCATTAACAGGGCAGCCGAGTGCATGTGGAACGGTACGCGAAGTCGGTACCCTGACCCATAAACTTCCACACGGTGTCGTCATGAAGGAAGAGGCCCGGAAAATGGCCGCAGAGATCTGGCAGGTGCCGGTGGAAAATATCGATTCCAAACCCACCTATCATACTATAGAGATGTTTCGGGCTTTGGACCGGGGTGATATCCGCTTCATGTGGGTCCAGGTAACCAATCCGATGGTCACTATGCCCAAATTGAAACGGTATCGCCACGGTGCAAAAAAAGACGACCGGTTTATAGTAGTCTCCGAGATTTATCCCACACCCACCTACGATGTGGCCGATGTGGTGTTGCCGTCAGCCTTGTGGATCGAAAGAGAAGGTTTTTTTGGAAATTCCGAAAGGCGAACCCAACATAACGAGCAGATGGTCCCAGCCCCGGGGGATGGCATGTGCAACACATGGCAACTCATTGAAGTGGCAAGGAGACTGGGATTCAAAAAACAATTCCCCTGGAGCCGAGAAACCTACATAAAAGATATCTGGAATGAGTATATCCGTTTTCACGATACGCCCAAGCACAGGATGGCGCCTTACAAAGAGCTGATAGCACGAGCAGGAGTTCAGTGGCCGTATGTCGACGGAATGGAGACAAAATGGCGATTTAATCCCAAATATGATCCGGCTGCCGATCCAACTGCCCCGGGTGACGGTTTCGATTTTTATGGCAAACCGGATCACAGGGGCTGGATTTGGCTGAGGCCCTATGAACCCCCGGCCGAATCACCCGATAATGAATTCCCTTTCTGGCTCAATACCGGCCGGGTCCTTGAACACTGGCATACCGGCTCAATGACTCGCCGCATTCCAATTCTGCACCGAGCGGTTCCATCATCTTATGTGGAAATCAACCCAAACGATGCAGAGCGATTGGGTATCACCAACGGGAGCAAGGTCAAAATCACTTCCAGGAGGGGTTCAATTGTAATGCCGGCTAGTATAAACGGCCGGGGACGACCGCCAAAAGGAATGGTTTTCGTTCCTTTCTTTGATGAAAAATATTTAATCAATGAGCTCACTTTGGATGCTTTTTGTCCGATATCCAAGCAGCCGGATTACAAAAAATGTGCCGTAAAGCTGGAGAGAATATGATGAAAAAGTCAGATCGAAAAATGGGGGGATTTTCCCTCGTTTTTGCCGGGATCTGCGTCTTTGCCTTGCCATTGATTACGGTTTTGGCCTTCTTCTGCAAACCGCAAGAGGTAAAAGCCGCGGTTGTGGAGCGGACACTCAGTGAATACTACTCCCGCAGACAGTATCCGGGATCACCACCTCAGATCCCGCACCCGGTCGAAGCACATGGAGTGAAACTTAAGTGTCTTGCGTGTCATGCCAGGGGCGGCTGGACAGAAAAATTAAAAAGAATTACACCGGTAACACCCCATCCGGAGCAGATCTATTGCCGGCAGTGCCACGTTAAAGCGGCAACAGACAAACTGTTTGTTGACAACAACTGGATGAGTATCCCACCTCCCCGTTTGGGCAGATCCTATCTGCCCGGGGCTCCTCCCCCCATCCCGCATGATCTTCAGATGAGAGGAAATTGTATCGCCTGTCATGTGGGCCCGGGTACGGTGACCGCCATTCGTGTGAAGCATCCTTCGCGGGGTATCTGCAGGCAGTGTCACGTGCCTGATCCTCCGGTAGAGCCGTTTCAA
>CAZSON010000132.1:0-7928 GCA_964608375.1 uncultured Desulfobacter sp.
TCCATTTTAGCGGCGTGGTATGCAGGGTACAGCCCGAAGAAGATTCCGACAAGAATGGACATGATCAGCGGAATCGCAACCGCCCAGGATGTAATGGCGGTGTTCCATTGTGCAACCTTTGCAATGAATCGGGCAGCCATTATTCCCAATAAAACCCCGGCAATTCCGCCGAAAAACGTAAGGATGACAGTTTCAAGAAGAAACTGCATAACAATATTTCCCCGGGTTGCCCCCACAGCACGCCGAATTCCAATCTCTTTCCTGCGCTCGGACACCGTGGCCAGCATGATATTCATGATTCCGATACCGCCAACCAAAAGAGATACGCCCGCAATGGCTCCCAAAACCATATTGAACGTTCGTTGCGTTCTCCGGGCCTGTTGGAGAAGTTCCAGGGGAACAATCATCTGGTAGTCATCCACGTGGTTGTGGGACACTTGCATAATTCGTTTAATGACACCCGCGGCCGTGAGCACCTGCTCGGTCTTATTCATCCGAATAACAATTTCAGATAATTCAGGTATGAAATGTCTTGTTTGCCGGGTTAAAACACGTTCTGTTCCAATTGGGATGAAAATCATTTCATTATAATTTCTGACCGGCGCAGCCGATGATTCATCTTTTTTCAGGTCGAATCGATCCAGAACCCCCACCACCTTAAACATATGGTTTTCAATCCGGACCCGGCTGCCGGTCTCGCCTGTCGGACCTAACTCCCCGGCAATCTTGTTGCCCAACACGCAGACCAGATTCTGTCGATTGACATCCTGATCTGAAATAAACCGTCCCTTCGATATGAAAAAGTTTTGTACATTTGCATAATTTGAAGAGCTAGCCACAATTTGAGGTGTAACCTCTTTGACCATCCCCAGGACAGATGCGGCCAACTCATTCAGACTTGCGACTTCTCGGGCATACCGGCATCCGACCCTGATTCGTTGAAGATCCTTGAAGGTCAATCCCTTTGAAAGTCTTTCGCGCGCCTTGAGCTTTTGATCCTCTGTTAAAGGGATCGCCTTTATATAAATATTCTTTGTTCCGAGCTGTTCGATCTGTTCGAGTACTTTTTGTTTGGCCCCTTCTCCAATGGATATCATCGACAAGACGGCCATGACACCACAGACAACACCCAGAATACTCAGGGTAGATCTCAATTTATGAATGAGTAAACAGCGGAAAGCGATTTTTAATATCTGATAGGCTTTTTTAACTTTTCCGGTCATCTATTTTTGATTTTCTTAGTAAAAATTGCATTTTCAGCCTAATTCAAGGCTAAAACCCGGCTAAACAATCTTACCGTCTTTTAATATGATGCGTTTTTGTGCGCATGAAGCGACCTCCCTGTCGTGGGTTACCATGACGATGGTGGCCCCTCTTGAATGAAGATCGCGGAACAGATCGAGAATCTCCAGGCTGGTGTTAGAATCCAAATTGCCGGTCGGTTCATCGGCGAGTATCAACTTAGGCTGAATCGCCAGTGCCCTGGCAATCGCCACCCGCTGCATTTCACCGCCCGATAGCTCAGACGGCCTATGGTCCATCCTCTCTTCCAGCCCGACCTGCCTTACGGCATCAATTGTACGCTGTCTGGCCATCCGAGTCTCCACCGAAGAATAAAAAAAAGGAAGCTCAACATTTTCAAACAGATTCAGCGCCGGGACGAGATTGAACGTCTGAAAAACAAAGCCGATATGGTTTGCCCTGATTCTGGAAAGAACTCGGTCTGATGCGTTTAATACATCTTCGCTATCTAACCGGTAGCTACCGGATGTGGGGCGGTCCAAACATCCAAGGATGTGAAGCAGGGTAGATTTGCCCGAACCTGAAGGCCCCATCACAGCGACAAATTCTCCTTTTCCCACATAAAAGTCAATACCGCTTAACACCTGAATAAAGGCGGAACCGATACGGTATTTTTTTTCGATGCCGGTAGCCGCTATCAGATAGGGGCGCATTTTTTTCAGCCCGCATCTTCCAGCGCCGGCTTGACCAGGCTGACCTTATCTCCCATTTTCAATCCGGATCTGATTTCGGCCAGATCTTCATTCTGCTTTCCCAGTGTGACTTTGATTTTTTTAAACTCTTTTCCTAAGAGACGATAACAATATTTTGTTCCCCCATCTTCGAAAATGGCTTGAATCGGAACCGCAAGTACATTTCGAATTTGATCGTTTAATATTGTTACCCTCGCGGTCATACCGGGTCTCATTCTAGAATCTTCATTACTTACGGAAACCGTGAGCCCAAAATACTTTTCGCCATCGGTCCCTTCAAATCGTCCGGACGCAAGGATACCTAAGTGTGCCACATCACCTTCAAACAACGCATCAGGATAAGCATCCAACTTTATGCTGCATTTCTGGCCCAAAACAATTTTGTGAAGGTCGACTTCCCGAACCCGGGTCTTCACGATCATGGACGAAATGTCGGGAAGGTACAGGATCGGTTGGTTTTGCCAGACTTTGTCCCCCACCCTGGGTTTTCTTTTCTGGCCACCCCGAAATGCTTCAAACAATACCGCGATGCCCGGAAAGGGTGCGTATAATGTGGTTTTGTCGAGTTCATTTTGTGAAAGCCTCAGGGAAGATCTGGCTGTTTGGAGTTTGCCTATTGCGTCTTTTGTTGCTGAAACGGCTTTAGCTATCTTAAAAACGCCACCGTTGCGGGTTTGTTCAAGCTCCATTTCGGATCTTTCAACCTTGGCTTTAGCTGTTTCGATTAGAGACGGGAAAACGTGTTTCTCAAAATTGCTATGTTTTCCAAAGGCGGATTCATATTTTTTTTTCAGATCTGCGGATTTTCTTTTGGCAAGGATTATCTCCGTGAGGTTCCCGTACCCTTTCTTTTTCAGTTTTTCCAAATCGTCGATATATGCAATGTACTGAAGGTATTCCTCTTTGGTTTTCTCCATCTCTTCTTTGAACTGGGTAAGTTGTATGGGACCATCTCCTTCAACTATCCGCTTCAGTTCAAGCTTGGTCACCCTCACATTGAACTCGGCGGTTCTGATTTCCCGTTCCACCTGGCTTTTTTCCCATGCCAATACCTGTTTGGTCGCGTTAACGCCCGCTTCCAGGCTGATCACCTCTCCTTTCAACCGCCGAACTTCTTCTTCGAAAGGGGTGGGATCCAGCTTTACCAAAACCTCTCCCTTTTTCACCTGGGCGCCGCCTTCCACAAGGTAGATGATTTTACCCTTATCCCCCCGGATGGCGGATGAAACCATGTGGGATCGAGCAGCGTCCAAAACCCCAACGATATTCACCGTGATATCAAAGCTTCTCTTTGAAACGGTTGCCAACTGAAAATCGGAATCGGCCTCATACCCGGGTGTAACGAAACGCGTGCCGATAAAGGCGATAGCGCCGATGCAAAAAACGACGATGATGTACTTTCGCTCCGTTTTCGCTTTCATTTCAAAATCCTGTGCTTACCGTTTAATCAGGGTTCCCAGAGCTGCGCGCATCCGGTAGGTCCCGACAATGTAATCCGTCTTTACCGACAATAGGTTGACCCGCGCCCGCTGGAGTTCGGTCTCAGCTTCAATGATGTCAAAATTGTCGGCCATGTTGTGCCTGAATTTGATTTTTGAAAGTGATAGCTTCCCTTTGGCTTGATGTATCTGGTCCTTTCGGATGCTGATCCTTTCTTCAGCCTTTCCCAGCGCCTCCAGTTGCTGACGTACCTCGCGCTTGATTTCATCTTCCTTTGTTTCTGAATCCAGACGAACATTTCGGATATTGATCAGGCTCTGCCAGTATGACGCTTTTTCAGCCTTTCGGGCCCAGTCGGTGCTGGCAACCAGATTTACGCTCCAGCGTTGGTCTTCGAGCCCTATCGCCTGATCAAACGCATCCGGAGAGCTGAACCTTTCATAATCCATTACCAGGTTCAAACCGGGAAGGAGATTATTTTTGGCAATACCCGCCTTTCTCTTGGCCTCCCGGATATTCTCTTCAGCCTGATCGAGTTCCACCCTGTTTTGAAATGCGGTTTCAATCGCGCTTTTTTCACCCATCTGAACCCGGGTGTAGTCCAGCGGTGCTTCGATCTGGATTTTTTTTTCAGGCGGGATAGCTAACAGGATCTTCAGGCGGTCCTCGGCTGATCGGAGAGACTCACGGGCCAGGGCGAGGCTGTTTTGAGCGTCTTTTGTGCGTATCTCTGCCCGGTAAACGTCTATTTGGGTTGCCAAGCCCACTTGTTCCTTGATTCTTGCGGTTTCAGCATGACCCATTAACCGTTTTACCAAGGATTCCGAGAGCTGAACAAAGCCTCTTTGTTTAATGATATCGTATGCATCGGAAACTGTTTCAAGGACAGTGTTGACCTGCGACAAATAGTGCGATCGCTCGGCATTTTGTATCGAAAACCGGGAACTGTAAATCGGATCGAGAGTTACCGACTTTCCAAAACCCCTGAAAAGCGGGATATCCAGGGAAAGTCCGACATTTCCCGTATATTCATCGTCTGATCGTTCAAATCCAGGCGTGATCGCTGCCTCCGGACCGGTGGTGAACTTTTTCTTGAAAGAGACCCCGGCTCCCAGCCTTTCGCCCCCATCGCTTATGGCTGCACGGGTCGAAGGGGTTAGCTTTATGTCAAATTGGGATTGGGCAATATCCAGGGACAGTTTTTGGGTTTCGAGATTGTGGGCGGAACCGACAAGGGTCCTGTTCGCCTTTAGCGCAAGGTCGATGGCCTGCTTGAGGGTCAGATGGATGGCCTCCCCAGACCCTACCGGTTGCGGTTGTCCAGAGAGGGTGGGTTTCAATTGAGTGGCTAGAGCTAAAAAGGAGGTTAATAAAAGATAAAATACAACGAACGTAGATAGAACTATTTTGCATCGCATCATTTCATCTTTCCCTTAGTGATTCACTCAAGTTTCGCGCCTTACATTTTACGAAGACTCTCCTTTGATCAACACAGAAGGCAAAACTCCGCTTAAACTACATACCCTGCAGAACATTTTTATCATATTTTCATTCGAACATAAATAGCGAGAAAGCATGCCTATCGTTTTTCTATCGTTTCGTTTTGTTACATCAATTGTAACCGTTCACGGGCAATCATAGTAAGAATTTGAAAGATATCAAGTTTTTTTTAAAAAAAATGTAAAGAAGGGGCTACGTTCCGGTTCCTGATGCTTTATAGTCTCGGGTATGGAAACGATCATAACCTATCGAAGACGGTCAGTCACCCGTGATGATATCGCAACCATCACACGGATTATTGAGGCACACCCTGATAAAAGCCGCCGCTTCATTTCTCAAGAAGTTTGTAGACAATGGGATTGGAGACAGCCGAATGGGTTCCTCAAGGACATGGTTTGCCGAAGCCTGCTGCTTATCTTGGAATCGGAAGGCTTCATCAAGCTGCCTCCCAAGAAATTCACCCCTGCCAATCCGCTTGCAGAGCGAAGGAAACCATCCAAAGTAATTGTCGATGAAACGCCTATTCATTCTTCTGTTGCCGACCTGCTCCCCATCCACCTTAAGCAGGTTCGCAGAACTCCGTTTGAGAAGATCTTTAATAGCCTTGTAAGTCAATACCATTACCTTGGCTATACCCAACCCATTGGAGAGCACCTCAAATACGTGGCTTTTTCCAATGATCGTCCCATTGCCTGTCTGGCATGGGGGTCTGCACCATGGTATATCGGCGCACGAGACCGTTTCATCGGGTGGGGCAAAAACATCAGAGAAAATAACCTTCATCTGATCGCCAATAACCTCCGATTTTTGATTTTGCCCTGGGTTCAGGTATCCTGCTTAGCCTCATATCTATTGGCATTGAATCGCCGCTGTGTGTCACAAGATTGGCAAAATTTATACTGCCATCCGCTTTATCTCCTTGAAACCTTTGTGGACACAGAGCGGTACCTTGGCACCTGTTACAAGGCGGATAATTGGATTTATGCGGGGCTAACAACAGGTCTGGGCAAACTCAGCAAATCACGCCAACCGCTCCTTTCCAAAAAGGCTGTTTATGTTTACCCTTTGGCCAAAAACTTTCGCCGGAGGTTGTGCCATGACGCCGGATGAAGCATTGGCCCTGTATCATGCCGGGCCCAAGGTTGTCGTCAAAGTGCTGTGTGATTTAACCAACACGATTGAATCTCTGCAAAAACAGATAAAAGTCCTGGAGGCCAAGGTCGCCAAGCTATCAAAGAACTCTTCCAATTCCAGCAAACCACCTTCTTCCGATATTACAAATCCCAAACCCAAAAAGAAAAAGAAGGGCAAGCGCAATATCGGAGAACAACCCGGCCATGAGAAACATGAGCGTCCATTATTCTCTGAAAAAGAGATTAACAATGTCCATCCCTACATATTGTCTGCTTGTCCGGACTGCCACGGGGAAGTTACCATCATGGACGGTGAGCCTCGTATCATTCAGCAAGTTGAATTGATTGAAGTGCCTTTGATTCGAGAAGAACATCGCTCATATCCGGTATGGTGCCCAACATGCAACAAAATTCACTATATGCCATTCCCTCCCGAGGTCTATAAAGAAGGCTTGTTCAAGGAACGTTTGACAGCCTTGGTGGCCTATATGAAAAATGTCCTCCACGCATCATTCTCCGCCATCAGAAAGTATATACGGGATGTCCTTGGTGAAAAGGTATCCCGAGGGTATCTCCGTAAAGTCATAGAAAAGGTATCTCAATCTCTCGAAGCTCCATACAACGAATTGCTCGATCGACTCCCTTTGGAGACCGTCGTAAATGTAGACGAAACCGGCCACAAGGAAAACGGTGATAGATTCTGGACATGGGTTTTCAAAGCGGATCTTTACGTGCTGTTCAAGATAGACAAGTCCCGTGGTTCAAAGGTCTTGATCGACGTTTTGGGCAAAGAGTTCAACGGGGTGCTGGGTTGTGACTATTTTTCCGCATATCGGAAGTACATGAAGAACTTTAGCGTCTCCATACAGTTTTGCATTGCCCATTTGATTCGGGACATCCGATTCCTGACCACCCTGAAAGACCCGGAAACAAAGGCTTATGGTCAGAAACTCCTCGATGAAGTCAAGAACATGTTTAAAGTTATTCATGACCGTGAAAGCATGACACCCGAAACCTTTACGAGGGCGCTTGAGCATGCCAAAGACCAAATCATCACAGCCGCTCTAAGCGATGTCCCAAGCAAAGTTGACAAAAATGGGAAAGAGGAGAAAAGGGAAGCCCAAAACATAGCCAACCGGTTTCGTCATCATGGTCAATCCTACTTTGAATTTATCACTACCCCCGGCATGGATCCTACCAATAATGTTGCCGAACAAGCCATACGGTTTGTGGTGATAGACCGTCACGTAACACAGGGCACACGGAGTCTAAAGGGAAGAAAAAGCAATGAACGTCTATGGACCGTTATAGCGACGTGCGCTCTGCAAGGTCGATCAGCTTTCAATTTCATTCTGGAATCGGTCAAAGCCTATTTCCATGATCAACCCGTCCCTTCACTACTACTCGATTCATCCTGACAGCCATCCAGTTCTTCAGAGTCTATCCACCTAAGCTTCTGTAGTACATAGATCACGTCTTAGGCTATAAAACTACCGTTCCCTCTCGCCTAGTAAAGCATGGATGGGTTCTGTAGACCCCGTGAACGGTTACCATCAATTTAACTCAGATTTCAAGAAGTTGAACCCTAGGCCATACCAGAGTTGATGCTTGCATGCCGTTTACTACCATAACTTATTGAGAAGTTACCTGTGCGTAGCACGCAGACAGGTGATGAGCAGCCGGGTCCCATCACGGATGATTAGATCAGGGATCCGGCTTACCCTGCAGAGGCCTATTTTTATAAACACACCCGTGCAGCCAGGCTTCCTAGGCCCAAAATCCCGAATTTTTAGCCAATTTACAGCAAATGCCTATGCACTTGACTCCTAATTAATTTTCTGGCATTACCACTGCGGAGGTA
>CAZSON010000133.1:0-7866 GCA_964608375.1 uncultured Desulfobacter sp.
TTGTTGACCAGGGACTCATCGGCATGTTTGGTAATCTTGTTCATCTCTTTTAGGACATCTTCGGGCAATGGAGGAGGGGCAAGATCCTTTTTCATGTCTCGATATTTTTCAACGGCGCGCTGGTAAAGATCTTTGCGACCCTTGGCTTCCCAGTCATCGATGGAAGGCGCTGCGAATAGGTCCGGTCGAATCAGATCCCGGCAGTGACGTAGTGTATGATCGCTGGACATAAAATCGCTGCCAGATTCAATATTCATGATTTCTTCCATTGCCAGCTCATCCTCGCTGATCTCAACACCGGCGATGCATCGTTTGACAATTTGAGCCACCTGATCGTCAATAACCAGTTGAACCGGGCTTGCGTAAGTCGACCCGCCCAGCCGGCCCGCACCGTACTGGATATCACTGCCCGAAAGACTGATGAGTGCGGGCATTAGGGCTTTTTCAAGGATTGCCTGTCCATCTGACAAATAAGCATCGGTCATGAATGAAAAGGTTTCCACCGGCAGATCAAAGGCCTCCTTAATAAACTGGCTTCCGGTTGCCCGGGCCAGCATGCTCTCGGTATTTCCCAAAAGAGCGTTGCCTGTGGCCATTTCCATGCTACTGGTGTAGACTGAAGGGATCACCGGAATTCCCGGCGCCATCAGCTGAGCCATCACCACCATGGCCATAATTTCCACACATGCCAGAAGCACTGTGCCGGCGATGGTCATGGGTGCGGTCCCCCCGGCGATGCCCAGGGAGTTGGCCACCATCGGTACACCGTAGCGGCACGACTGGATCATCTCCTCCATATCCATCGGTTTGAATTTCAAGGGAGAAAGGGAGGTCGGATACGTAAAAAGCATCGGCCGCTCCCGGAGTGCTTCGGCGCTGCCCGCCCTGGCCAGCATCAGTTCAAACTGGTATTCGACGGTTTCGAGACAATAGGGGAGCACCATAAGGGGTTTGGAGGTATTGCGGAGCAAAATGTTTAGCGAATGCACATCAGCTGTCTCCTGGGGCACGTCCATAGCGGTCTGAATCGCAATTTTATCGATATGGTCAAGAGCGCTGGCCAGCTGAACCCATTCGGCCATTCGCTCCGACGTGACATCGGAAAATCGGTTGGCCTCCGGATCGTGGTAGCGCATGCTCTGAACACATGTGCATGTGTAAAAGGACCCGGTAGGGTGCGGCAACTTAAAGTCGTATTTCTTTTCACTCCCGTTCACCGTAAATGTTTTAGGCGCTGTTTTCAGTGCGGTTTCGATGATATCCCGGGGAAAGCGGACCATCTGAGTCGCATAATCGACATCAGCGCCTCCCTTATCCAGAATTTCTAATGCCTTGTCGTATTCAACCGACACACCTTTATTACTCAATAGATGCAAGCATTTTTCGTGCAGTATCGTCACTTCGTTTGTGGTGAGCAACTTAAGTTTTATGCTGTTTGTCATTAGTTGTTTTCCTTTTCAAGGCATACGAAACGCAAAAAAAATGTCTTCTCCTTAAACAAGCACGTGTCCGATGTCGTGAAAAATAATTATTTTGTTTTTCGCAACACAACCTGGCCATGCTCAGTCTTCCTTGGTGTGTGCACTGCGGCGCAACTGCCGTCCGCCCTCGGGTCCGAAGGTCGCTACAGGGCTCCACCACAGAGGAACCTTGACACTTTCGCTGGTCAGTTTGCCGTGTCCCTCAGCAGTTTCCCGGGCGGTCTCATATCCGGCCTGCGCATGGCGCACCACGCCGATACCGGAGTCGGTGGTCATACAGGCATCCAGGCGTAAATCGGCTTCCTCGCTGCCATCGGCAATCATCGTCACACCGGTATGAACGGCTTCACCCATGGCGTAATTGGCTTGGATGGCGATCAAATCGCACATGGCTGCACAGTTTACCAGCGCGTTGAGCATCGGCCAGTCAGAGATCAGATCCGAACCGTCTTTCATTTTCTCCGACTCAAAGGTGGGGTTCACAATGGATCCGGAATCCAGGTTGTCCCTGGAAAAGGCCACGGGGCCTTTGACTTCACCGTTTTTGATCAGTTCGTTGACTTTGAGGGCAAAGGCTTTGCGCTCCCCAAAACCCAGGTAACAAACTCGCGCGGGTAGTGCTTCGATCGGCAGGTTTTCCCGGGCCAGGTTAATCCATTTCACGGTCAGCTTGTCTTGCGGGAACATCTCCAGGACCAGGTCGTCCAAACGCGCGAGATCGCCGGCCTCACCAGATATGCAGGTCCAGCGGAACGGGCCCCGGCCCTCACAGAATAGCGGCCGGATGTATTCGGCCACAAATCCCGGAATGGTCATGGCCTCTTCCTCGGGCATTCCTGCATCACGGCACTCTTTGCGGATGGAGGTGCCGTATTCAAATACCTGGATCCCTTCCTTTTTAGAAAAGGCATTCATCGCCTTCAACTGTTTGACCATCGATTGGCGGGCTTTTTGAAAGTAAAGATCACGATCTTTTACACGCAGTTCTTCAGCTTCTGTCGGCGAAAACCCTTCGGGGATGTATGAAAGCGGGTCGTGGCACGGACACATTTCGCTGACTATATCCGGTTCAAATCCCTTGTTATATGCTTCCCAAAACAGCGTAGCAGCATTACCCACAACGCCGATAGCCAGCGTCTTTTTCTCTGAAGCCGCCTGTTTGGCCATTGCAATGGCCTCGTTCAGATTTTTAGCCTTGATGTCGGTAAAACCGATTTTGATCCGTTTATCGATGATCGCTTCATTTACATCCACATCGATACAGATGCCTCCGTGCATGCTCATGGCCCTAGGTTGGTTGGAGCCCATACCGCCGTGACCGGCGGTCAGGAAAATGCGCCCTACCAATGATCCATCAAAGTGCTGGTCGGCGATGGCTCCCAGGGTTTCGAAGGTGCCCTGGATAACCCCCTGTGTCCCGATGTATTGCCACGGCCCCGCCGTGTACTGGGCAAACATAGTCAGGTTTTTATCCTGGAGATCATAAAAAATAGGCCAGGTTGCCTTCATAATATTCGTGGTTGCCATGACCACACGGGGGGCAAGTTTGTGGGTTTTAAATATTGCCACCGGCATCCCCGATTGCACCACCAGGGTCTCGTCATTTTCCAGATTTTTCAGGGAATCAACGATGGCATGGTAGGATTCCCAGTTGCGGGCGCACTTTCCGATACCACCATAAATCACCAGATATTCCGGTGCTTCGGCGTTCTCCATGTTGTTTTCAAGCATTCTCAGAAGGGTTTCCTGTTTCCAGCCTTTGCAGCGCAGGGTATCCCCGCGTTGGGCTTTCACCTCATACAAAATTTCCGGTTTCATGGTATGATCCTCCTTCTTGTGTTTAAAATATTGGGTAAAATTATTTCTTTGTGTCGATCTCTATCACTTCATCGATGGCAGCTATAATTTTCTCCTGTTCAATCAGTTCGGAGAGTCTGCTGATATCCGGCGTCATCTCCCTGTCGTTGTCATAAAACTTCACCATCTTACGAACGATGCTATGAGCGATTCGGGTTCCCTCTCCCAGACGCTGGTGGCCGTCATCCCGCAAATCAATAGCCTGTGCAGCACACAGGAATTCGATGGCAATTACATTGGTGACGTTTTCAAGGATTTCCCATAAATGCCGGGCACCGTTTGCACCCATGCTGACATGATCCTCCTGATCGGCGCTGGTGGGGATCGAGTCGACGCTGTCAGGGTGGGCCAGGGTTTTATTGTCCGACACCAGAGCTGCGGCTGCATACTGGGCAACCATCAATCCCGTATTCAACCCGCTGGATCGGATCAGCATTGAGGGCAACCCATGGTTCAAGGACGGTGTCAGGAGTGTAAACGAACGTCTTTCGGAAATACTTGCAACCTCCGACATAGCGATGGAGAGAAAGTCCAGCATGAATGCCAGCCCTTCGCCGTGAAAATTCCCACCGGATACACAGATAAAGGGGTCCTTTCCATCGGATTTTAAAATTAATGGGTTGTCGATGCTGGCATTTAATGTCCGTTCAACATATCCTCTTGCAAATGCTATGGTATCTTTTACAGGACCTAAAACCTGAGGGGTACATCGCATGCAATACGCATCCTGGATCCTGTCTGTGGAATCTATCAATCTGCTGCCTTCAAACAACTTCCGCAAATTGCCCGCAACAGATATTTGCCCCTTCTGATTAGCGGCCTGGTGCAACGCCGGATGGAAGGCGGCGCTTGCCGCCAGCATGGCCTCAAGACTCATGGCAGCCGCGATTTCACCATGGCGGATCAGTTTTTCACATTTGTCTATAGCCAGACATCCGACACCAGCCATAAATGAGGTGCCGTTGATCATCGAATTTCCCTCTTTGGCGATCAGCTTCAGCCGGGGGATGCCGGCTTTTTTCATTGCCATATCGCCGCTCATCAACTCTCCTTCGTACCAGGCCTGGCCGCTATACCCTCCCCCATCAGCGTCGCAAGTTGCGACGACTGCGATGGCAGCCAGCGGTAGCAGATCGCCGCTTGCACCCAGTGATCCTTTTGCCGGAACATAAGGGATAACATCTTTATTGAGCATATTGATCAGGGTCTCCACCACGACCGGTCGAATTCCTGAAGGCCCGCCGGCGATTGTATTAGCCCTGATCACCATCATGGCTCTAACGATCTTTTTGGGAAGCGGTCGGCCGACACCGGCAACATCGGCGAGGATAACATTTCTGGATAGAGTACCGGCCTGGTCCGGACTTATGGTTTCATTCGAATGTGAACCGAAACCGGTATTTATGCCATAAAATGCTGTTTCTTTATTGTTAATGGCATCTTCCAGCCACGCTTGGGTCGCATTCATCCGTTCCCTGGTTTCTTCCCTGAGCGGTTTGAGCGTCGCTCGATTATAGGCAACGCTGAGAACCTCCTCGATCGTCAGGGTTTTCCCTGTGATTTCCACTGAAGTCATGGTCATCTCTACCTCACATTAGGGGCAAAGCCCCTATCTTTTAAATTCTGAACCGGTCCGACAACAATTTTTCCGTTTTTGACCACCATCCACACCGCATTTTGGCCGATGCGATAGATGACATCTTCAAAACTCGGCAGATCCCAGATCTGAATATCTGCCTGATATCCTTCGGCCAGGCAGCCGATTCGGTCCTCCCGCCGTATGGCCCGGGCAGCCCCGGTCGTTGCGGCCAGCATCGCCTCCTCAGGGGACATCCCATGGTTTCTGCAGGCCAGTTGCATTACGAAATGCATAGATTCGGTCCAGTTCCCCGGATTCAGGTTGGTCCCCAGGGCAAGAGTCATGCCGGCGGATAGCATTAAGCGGGCATCGAACGGTTTAGGGTGCGCAACTGCAAAATCGAGCGCCGGCAGCACCACGCCTGTCACACCGGCTGCTGCCATTTGATGCATCTCTTCTTCGGTCGTATAATTGAGATGGTCGGCCGTTACCGCCGGAAGGTTTGCGGCCAGTGAACTGCCGCCGATATTGGCATAGGCATCGGTATGAATCCTGGGCGCCAGGCCATGCGCCACTCCGGCACTGAGAATAGCTTCCGATTCCTTGGCCGAATAATAACCGGCATCGCAGTAAATGTCGCAGAACTCAGCCAGTTTTTTTTCAGCCACCTCCGGGATCATCTCATCGGTCAATTCCCGGATATAGGTATTTCGCTGATTTGTATCGTTACGATCGATTTCCGGCGGAAAATCGTGTGCCCCAAGAAATGTCGATACCACATCAATCGGCTGGACTCCTGCAAGGCGCTTATTCACCCGAAGCATCTTAAGTTCGTCCTTCCAGCGGATACCGTAACCGCTTTTGCTTTCGACGGTAGTCGTTCCGAATCGAAGCATGCGACCCAGACGATCCATCGCACCGAGAAACAGATCTTCTTCACCGGCTTCTCGAGTCATGTCAATGGACGCCGGAATCCCTGTTTTCATTCCCATCGCCTCGATATCAGAAACGCTGCGGGTCATCTTTAGAGCATATTCTTTCACCCGTGAACGGCCAAATATTAAGTGGGTATGGCAGTCGATAAAACCGGGAACCACAATCCTGCCGCCGGCGTCAATCTGCTCGGCAGCGGTCAGATCAACCCTTTCTTTTAGAGCGGCCTCCGGACCGACAGCCAGAATTTGTCCGTTGCCTATGGCCAGCATACCGCGCTGAATTCTCCCAAGTTGATCCGATGCCGTTGAAACACACGTAACCACCTCGGCAGCATTGTCGATGAAAAGATCCGCCTTTGGCTTCATCATGATGCCTCCGTTTTATTCACCACTCCATCCGATAAGTGAGCTTTCAATAATCTGATCCATTGCAAAATCGTGGGCCTGAAGATAGTAGCAAAGCACCTGCTTAAGCGCACCCAGCGGCACCGGGCCCACCAGTTCGCTCCCGGCTACATTTATACCGTAGCGTGCCGCTTCACGTTTAACCGCCTCCATTACCATCGGAATGGGTGTTTTTTCATAGTGGGTTAGATTCATAGAAACCTGAACCATCCCCTCCTTTTCAAGCGAAAGGCCGATCGCCCGAACATAGCGAAACCCGCCATTGATAAAACGAACACTTTTGGCGATGCTCTGAGCAATGGTCAGGTCGGTGGTGGCCAGGTTGATATTGAGCGCCACAAGCGAAAAACGGGATGACACCTGCACCGAGCCACTGCGGGGAATAAATTCGGCCGGGCCTTCATCAGGAGCCCACTGTGGGTCCTTAATTTTTTCGGCCAGCGCTTCATACTGGCCTTTTCTCACCTTGGCCACGCTCTGCCGATCCGGCCGGGTTGCTGCATCTTCGTAAAAATAGACCGGTACGCCGAGCTCTTCTCCCACATATCGGCCAAAATTCCGGGCAATGGCCACCGCTTCTTCCTCTTCGATTCCCCGGATGGGGATGAATGGGACCACGTCCACGGCCCCCTGACGGGGATGGGATCCTTTGTGGCGGGTCATGTCGATCAGGTCCAAGGCGGTCCGTGTAAGCTCTCTAGTCGCCGCCGTCACCGCATCGGGTTGTCCTATATACGTGATGACGGATCGATTGTGATCGGAATTTGAGGAATAATCGAGCAACATGACACCGGGCGCAGAGCGGACGGTGTCCACCACCTTTTCAACAATTGCAAGATCGGTTCCTTCACTTATATTGGGTACGCACATCAGCGCTTTCATGATAGCTCCTCCTAAATTGGTCTGACGTTTTTTCTAAAGATCTCATCAAGTCGAATTGGGAAACCCCGGTGGAATGGTTGCCATTTTTTATATGGAATCAAGACCGGTCATCATCAATTCCATTTTGAGCTTTATTTCCCGGCAAACCGCTTCATCTTTGATATATGCAAGATTGATGCGAACGTTGGCCAGGCATCCCTTTAAGCCGGCTTTTGCCAGGTAGCCTGCACATTCGAGATCAGACGTTGCATTCGTGTTAAACCTTTCTTCCAACTGTCGGCAAAGATCCAAGACGGTTTTACAATATCCGGCGTTTGATAGCGGCACTTCGGCTGCATGCACTATGGCCTTTTGAATTTCCATACTCCGTGAGGCTTTGTCATCATCTGTTTCTTTTGGCAATTTATATGCCGAGCTTACCCGATCAAACGCAACAGCATCTTCCCGGGCCCCATCAAATAGGCGCCCTACGATCTTTTCGGCCTTCGATGCGATCTTTTCATAGTACGCCCGGGGAGAAAGATCTTTTTTCCCTATGGAAAGACGCGCCACCATAGCGGTCAGACCGGCGGCCATGGCACCTGCAACACTTGAAGCGGTGCCGCCTCCGGTGGAGTTGTCCGAGGCATCAAGGACCCGTAAAAATGCTTTGATGTTTTGATCCATGCAATCGCTCCTTCCCCCAAAAAATCATATGCCGATTAAATGTTATTGCCTTAGATAAAAA
>CAZSON010000134.1:0-7837 GCA_964608375.1 uncultured Desulfobacter sp.
AAGGGATTGGGGTGAAATTCAGAGAGTCCGGACACGGCTCAGTATAACCTTTAAATTCGCGTTCTCTCCATAAAGGAAAGCTCCCGGTTGGGCACCGGGAGCTTTGAGAGAGGTGTAGAATGGAAGCAATGAGGTTAAAAAGGCTGGAGGTGCCTGTGGTCATTAACCTCGATTATTAATTTAGCATGCTACTCAGTGGTATGTCAAGAAAAAAATGAAAAAATTGACAAAATTTATTTTTTCTATTCCGTGGTCACCTGACCAAAGATGCTGGATCAACAAGACCCATGAACAAAAGGAGAAAAGCATATGTCCACGAAATCGATCCCGGAACCGTTTACCATCTCTGTTCCTGAAGACGTACTCAGCGACCTTCGCCAGCGCCTATCCTTAACGCGGTGGCCCGATGAGGTGCCTGGAGCCGGATGGCAATACGGTACCAATCTGACTTATCTCAAAGAGTTGGTCACCTACTGGCAGCGTCAATACAATTGGCGTACCCACGAACGACTGCTCAACGGCTTTCCGCAATTCAGGGTGCAGCTCGATGACATCTGCTTACACTATATCCATGTTCAGGGTATTGGGCCCAATCCATTACCCTTGCTCATCAGCCACGGCTGGCCCGGCAACATATATGAATTTGTCAAAATCATCGGGCCACTTACAGATCCGGCACGCCATGGGGGCGATCCCCGGGACGCGTTCACTGTTGTAGCACCGTCCCTGCCTGGATACGGATTTTCCCATGTGGCAGGGCAGCGCCGGCTTGACGTGGAAGAGATGGCTGACCTCTTCTTTGAACTGATGACCGAAGTGCTCGGCTTTCCCCGGTTTGCCGCCCAGGGTGGTGATTGGGGGTCACTTATAACCGGCCGGTTGGGGTTCGCCTATCCAGAACAGGTCGTGGGTATCCACCTGAACATGTTACCATTGGTTCCGCATCCGAACGATCGTACAAACCTCACGCCGGCGGAAAAGGCATTTATCAATGAATCGAAGTTGTTCACTGCAGAAGAGACCGGCTACCAGTGGATCCAGGGGACAAAACCCCAGACGCTTGCATACGCGCTGAACGATTCCCCGGTCGGTCTTGCCGCATGGATCACGGAAAAATTTTATACCTGGACCGATTGTCACCAGGATATCGAAAGCAGCGTCAGCAAAGATGATTTGCTCACCGGTATTATGCTCTACTGGGTGACACAGACCATCAACAGCTCATTTTGGCTCTATTATCAGATGCGGCATACCCCGTGGCGACTGGGTCCCGGCGAAAAGATTAACATTCCGACGGCCATGGCGTCCTTCCCCGGCGAGATCATCTGTCCGCCGCGTGAGTGGGTGGCAAGGGTTTGTAACCTTAAACGCTGGACAGTCATGTCATCAGGCGGACACTTCGCTGCCTTGGAAGAGCCCCAGGCGCTGGTTGAGGATATTCGATCTTTCTTCAAAGATTTACGCCCTTCCTGTTTGTAAAAGTTATGTAAAAGATGCCCTGCCCGCATTGACAACCCTTTGCCGGCCTTTATAAATGGAGATAGCCAGGCACCTTCATTGGTGATCATAATTCCCTATTGAGGAGGCATTTTTATGAAATCGATAAAATCTCTTTTTATATTGCTGCTCCTGACTTTGATTACGGCATCCATATCGGCCGCAGAGGCAACCGATGATAACATCCGAAGAAAAGCGCAAAATTCCTATAACAATGGAAACTGGAAGGATGCCTATGAACAGTATCACAAACTGATTTTTGAAACCCAAAATGACCCCAAAAGGGTCGGCCAGGACTTTACCCTTGCCTGGCAGTGTCTGCGCCATCTAAACCGTCTGCATGAATTGGACACGTTTCGCGAACAGGCGATTCAAGCCCATAGCGGCAACTGGCGTCTGTTGCGGGATGCGGCCCGAAGTTACAGCCGGAACACGCACTGGGGATATCTGGTAGCCGGTAAATTTTACCGTGGCAACCATCGCGGAGGGGGAAAATATGTAAACGCCATTTCCCGCGATAGAGTCCGCAGCTTACAGCTGATGTATCAGGCCATGGGGCTGACTGAAGGTGATCCGGTAAAAGCCGATACGGCTCAGTTTTATATCGAGTTTGCGCGTATAATGCTGCATTATCGCGGTTTAGCCCAGGCCTGGCGACTTCAGTATCTGACCGATCTAACCCAATTTCCCGATTATGAACCCGGGATTGGCCACGAATACGACAGACTTACCGGTGGCGCACCGGTAGATTCTGAAGGCAGGCCCGTATTTCACCGCTTGCCAAAGGATTTTGATACAGCCGTTTCAGATGGAGAGCGATGGCGATGGCTGCTGGCAAGGGCTGCGGTGTTGAATCCGAGTCTGAAGACCCTTGTAAGCTACACACATGCCTCCTTTTTGCACCAGCAATTCGGTGTTCAGACTCTGGCGGCTTACGGTGCGCTCTACGGCAGGGGACGGCCCCTTTATAAAAAGGATGAAAAAGAGGACAAAGGCGGTCCATATCAAGTTCGTACATTGACCGATTCAGAAACCATTGCAAAGCTGGCGGTAGGTGTCAGGCGATTTAACCTGCCTTCTGAATTTAACTATCTACGGATTTTCAAGGAAATTCTTGCACATCCGAACACTGGAAATGCCGGTAACGCCAGCCGGACCCTGGCCCAGATATATGAAAACCGTAGACAGTATGATCGCGCGTTGAAATATTGGGAAATTTACAAGAATCACAATCCGTCTCCTGCCCAACGGCACATTGATCAAATTGTAAAAAACTGGGGTATATTTGAAAGCATCGGCGTGCAGCCCGCCGGGAAGACACCCGGTGTGGAATATCGATTCCGCAACGGCGTACGCGTTGATTTAATAGCATACCGCATCAGAGTCAATCGACTTCTCAATGATGTAAAAACCTATATCCGATCCGGGCCGCAGCGGCTGGACTGGCAAAAAGCAAACGTCAACAGTATCGGCTGGCGTATTGTGCGGAAAAACCAAACGCGATACATCGGTGACCAGGTCGCCTCATGGCGGCTCGATCTGGATCCGGACAAGCGACACTGGGATAAACGCATGACGATTAAATTTCCGGATGACCTGAAAACCGCAGGCGCCTACCTGGTTGTTGCTAAAATGCAGGGAGGCAACACTGCTCGCATCATTGTCTGGGTCAGCGACACGGTGATTGTAAAAAAACCGCTTAACAATCAGGTACTTTACTATGTGGCCGATGCGGTCACCGGCAAGGCACTTTCAGAGGTTAACATCGATTTTTTTGGATACCGCACCACCCGCATTAAAGGAACTAAAAAGTATCGTATCCGCCATACCAGTTTAAAACGACAGACCAACAGAGACGGCATTATAATTTTGCGGCCCAGCGATATCCCGGAAAATATGTACCTGCTGGCAACCGCCACCACCGGAAAGGGACGGTTGGCATTTTTGGGTTTTTCCAATGTCTGGTACCGTGATTACCTTGACCGGGAATACAATCAGATCAAAACACTGATTATGACCGATCGTCCGGTGTATCGTCCGGCCCAGACCGTAAAGTTTAAGGCCTGGGTTCGGCACGCCAAATATGACGGAAAAGATACCTCCACCTTTGCCGGTCAGCGGTTTACGGTTCGCATCCATAATCCCAAAAATGAGCGGATTTATTCTAAAATGCTTACTGCCGATGCTTACGGCGGCATTGAAGGCGAATTTGCACTTCCGGCAGACGCGCCGCTGGGTGTTTATCGTATCTCCCATGGCCGCAGCACGGTTTATGGCGGTCAGACGTTTCGGGTGGAAGAATATAAAAAACCTGAATTTGAAGTTAAAGTGGAAGCGCCTGCCGAGCCTGTCATGCTCGGTGAAACCATCCGCGCTAAAATTAAGGCTACCTATTATTTCGGCGCTCCGGTTACCGAGGCTATCGTAAAATATAAGGTACTGCGCAGCGAATACGACAGTCGCTGGTACCCATCTTTTTTCTGGGATTGGTTTTACGGCTCCGGTTACTGGTGGTACGCCTATGACTATCCCTGGTATCCGGGCTGGAGGGATTGGGGCTGCCTGCGGCCGATCCGGGCCTGGTGGCGGCACTGGCCGCGTCAACAGCCGGAAATCGTTTCCGATGGTGAGGTTAAAATCGGAAAGGACGGGACGGTCGAAATCGTCATCGATACGGCACTGGCTAAGTTTATCCACGGCGACACCGATCACCGATATTCCATCCGTGCCGAGGTCCGGGATCTTTCCCGGCGTACCATTTTGGGCCAGGGCGACGTGCTGGTGGCCCGCAAGCCATTTAAGGTGTATGCATGGGTGGACAAAGGGTATTACCGGGTCGGCGAGACGATTAAGGCTCATTTTAAAGCCCAGACTCTGGATCAAAAACCTGTCCGCGGCAAAGGCATAATGAAATTGATGCACATCACCTATCAAGACAATAAACCGAATGAAAGCCGGGTTGCCGAATGGCTGTTGAACACCGATGCAGAAGGGAGTGCCGACATTCAGATTCAGGCATCACGTGCCGGACAATACCGCCTCTCTTACGCGCTCACCGATGCTAAAAACCATTCCATTGAAGGCGGCTATATGTTTACCGTCCGCGGTCAAGGTGACGACGGTGCTGGGTACCGGTTTGCCAAGATCGAATTGATCGCCGACAAGCCCGAATATGTACCGGGGGACACGGTCGAACTGCAGATCAATACGGACCGCAAAGGGGCTACGGTGATTATGTTTGTTCGCCCGGTCAACGGTGTTTACCTACCACCGAAGGTGATACCGATGACCGGAAAGAGCGCTATTGAAAAAATTATGGTTTCAAAAAAAGATATGCCCAACTTTTTTGTTGAAGCGGTAACGGTTTACGACGGCAAGGTTTACAGCGAAATCCGTGAAATTGTGGTCCCGCCCGAAAAACGGGTTCTCAATGTAAAGGTCATCCCTTCTAAAAAAGAATATCGCCCCGGTCAGCGGGCCAAACTAAATATTCAGCTGACCGATTTTTACGGGGAGCCCTTTCAGGGGGCTGCGGTGGTTACCGTCTATGACCGTTCGGTTGAATACATTTCCGGTGGATCCAATATTCCGGAAATCCGCAGTTTTTTCTGGAAATGGCGGCGGCACCATCATACCTACCAGGAGTCCAGCCTGGCCCGATGGTTCGGTAATCTTTTGAAGAAAAAAGAAATACCGATGCGAGATATCGGGGTTCTTGGCCACCTGATGATGCCGGTGGCTTCCGGCAAGAGCTTTTCAGTTGGTGAGAAAAAGGCCGCATCCCGGGTTGTCGTCGATGCTGCATCGGCACGACCGTCTGCACCGGCTGAGATCGGGGAGGCAGGCGCTGCATTGAAGCTTAAAAAAAATGTTGGCGACGAAGCGGATTACCAGGAAGATCAAACCGCCCAGCCGCACGATCTTGTCCAGACGACCGTGCGCACTGAATTTGCCGACACCGCCTATTGGACAGGCAGTATGACCACCGATCAAAAAGGAATGGCCGATGTGGAATTTGCCATGCCAGAGAATCTGACCGGCTGGAAAATTAAGGTATGGGCCATCGGCCATGGAACCAAAGTCGGTGAAGGTTTTACCGAAGTGGTAACCCGAAAGAATCTGATCGTCCGGCTGCAGGCGCCCCGGTTTTTTGTGGAAACTGATGAGGTCGTCCTCTCAGCCAATGTCCACAATTATTTGAAAAATCGCAAATCCGTCAACGTTCTGCTTGAACTTGAGGGTGGCTGTCTCAAGCTGATGAAAGACCAGAAGGCCACAAAGTCTGTTTTGATTGAAGCCAACAGTGAAAGACGTATTAACTGGCGCGTGAAGGTGCGTAAAGAAGGCGAAGCCGTGCTGCGCATGAAAGCGCTGACCGATGAAGAATCAGATGCCGTGCAAATGCATTTTCCGGTTTACGTACATGGCATGATAAAACAGATGCCGCGCACGGGGGTAATTCGTTCGGATCAAATCAGGGGCTCGGCTGAATTTAAGGTGCCGGCCGCCCGGCGGGTGGACCGGTCCCGATTGGAGCTGCGCTATTCGCCGACCCTTGCCGGGGCCATGGTGGATGCCTTGCCCTATCTTGTCGGTTATCCTTACGGCTGTACCGAGCAGACTCTGAACCGCTTTTTACCCACAGTAATTACCCAGCAGATTTTAAAGCGCATTGGTCTTAATCTAAAAGCTATCCAAAATAAGCGAACCAATCTCAATGCGCAGGAAGTTGGCGATGACGCAATACGGAACTCACAGTGGCGTCGTTATGACCACAATCCGGTATTTGATGAAGATGAAGTGGCGGCCATGGTTTCAGTCGGCATCAAACGCCTGGCAGCCATGCAGCTGTCCGACGGTGGCTGGGGTTGGTTTAGCGGTTACGGCGAACATGCCTATCCCCATACTACCGCGTTGGTGGTCCATGGGCTCCAGATTGCCCGGGAAAACGGCGTAACGCTTCCTGGAGGAATGATCCAGCTCGGTGTGCAGTGGTTAAAAGATTACCAGACAATAGAACTCAATCGCCTGATGCGTTGGGACCGCACCGGGAAAAAGGGGAAAGCCCGTGCGGACAATCTGGATGCGTTTGTCTACATGGTTTTGACAGATGAAGGCATCGAAACCAGGAAAATGAGGGCATATCTGTACCGCGACCGTAATTTGCTGGCGGTCTATGCCAAAGCCATGTTCGGCATGGCCCTTTATAAAATCAAAGACACCACAAAACTTTCCATGATCGTAAAAAATATCGAACAGTTTCTGGTGCTCGATTCGGAAAACCAGACCGCTTACCTTAACCTTCCAAACCGCGATTACTGGTGGCACTGGTATGGCTCCGAATGGGAGGCCCACGCCTATTATCTAAAACTTCTATCCCGAACCGAACCCGCGGACAGAAAAGCTGCCGGTTTGGTGAAGTATCTGCTCAACAATCGCAAGCACGCCACTTATTGGAACAGCACCCGGGATACGGCAACTGTTGTCGAAGCCTTTGCCGAGTATTTGGCCGCAAGCAAGGAGACAGTGCCGGATTTAACGCTGGAGATCTTTTTCGACAGTACAAAAAAGAAAACAGTTCAAATCAACGCCGAAAACCTATTTACATTTGACAACAAGTTAATCCTTACCGGCAAAGAGATTGCCACCGGCACCCATAAGCTGACACTGGAAAAATCCGGTCGGGGTCCAATCTATTTTAATGCCTATCTCGACTTTTTTACTCTGGAAGACTTTGTTAAAAAAGAAGGCTTGGAGATCAAAGTGCAGCGCCGTGTTTTCCGCTTAAAGGAAGTTGATAAGCATATTAAGGATGTGGGTTCCCGGGGGCAGGTGGTGGATCGCCGGGTTGAAAAATACGAACGCAAATACCTTAAAAATCCGACCGCTTTAACAAGTGGCGATCTGATTGAAGTAGAGCTTTTGATCGAAAGCAAAAACGATTATGAATACCTGGTCTTTGAGGATATGAAAGCCGCCGGATTTGAACCGGTAAAGGTGCGCAGCGGCTATACGGGTAATGAGATCGGCGCCTATGTGGAGTTTCGTGATCAAAAAGTGGCTTTTTTTGTCCGTCGCTTAGCCCGTGGCATACACAGTGTCAGCTATCGCTTGCGGGCGGAGATCCCCGGCAGATTCAGCGCTCTTCCGGCAAAAGGGTATGCGATGTATGCGCCAGAACTCAAAGCCAATTCAGATGAAATCAAGTTAATCGTTAATGATAACTAGCAAAAACATAAGGGTTTTGCGAATCACATGAAAACGATCATATGCACAAAGGGCTTTAATGCTTATGATACGTATAATGGGCATGCCGGTGGGTGTGGACGGTTTCTCCGTG
>CAZSON010000135.1:0-5667 GCA_964608375.1 uncultured Desulfobacter sp.
TGGAAGTGGCAGAAGCGCTGCAGATACCGGTGGTGACGTCATATATGGGAAAAAGCGGGATTCCCTGGAATCATCCGCTCATGGCGGGACAGGTGGGCATTCAGTGCAATACACGGTCAGGAAATAAAATCTTTCTGGATTCGACGCTGGTCCTGGCAGTCGGCGTACGATTCAATGACCGCCACACCGGTGATATCGAAGTATATAAAGGGGATCGGCAGTTCATCCATGTTGACATAGACCCGTCACAACTCGGTAAGAATGTCATGCCGGACTTAGGAATTTGCGCAGATGCAAAATTGACGATGCAAGCGTTGTCAGATGAGATACATAGGCGTGGCAAAAAAAAGACCGATTCGATCGGTTTGGAAATCCCACAGATTCGAAAAGCTATGGAAAGAAAAATCGATTATGACGATATTCCGATTAAACCCCAGCGGGTATTTAAGGAAATCAATACATTTTTTGACGAAGAGACCGTATTTGTTACCTGTATCGGTCTGAACCAGATCTGGTCGGGCCAGTTGCAGAAGATTTCCAAACCCCGGCATTACATAGATTGCGGCGGTGCCGGCCCTCTGGGATGGGATTTGCCTGCCTCCATCGGAGCAAAAGTGGCGCGTCCTGATAAACAGGTGGTCACGGTGGTCGGTGATTTCGGATTTCAATTCTGTATGGAGTCCCTCCCGGTTGCAGTGATGTACAGGGTGCCGTTTGTCTGCATTGTGCTGAATAACGGGTATCTCGGTTTGATCCGGCAGGCGGAAAAGTACATTTACGATATGGAATATGAAGTGCAGATATGGTATGACAGCTTAGAAAAGAGGCAGGTTCTTGAGCAGCCCCGGATAAAGGCTGCAGGGAAAAGCACGAGCAGTGGCGATGCCTTGGCCGGTCCAGGGGTGCTTGAACCTGAAAACAAGGGGAGGGGATTTGATTTTGTTAAGTTTGCCGAGGCATGTGGCGCTATGGGCGAGCGGGTTACCGATCCGAACGAAATCAGGGCTGCATTCAAAAGAGGGGTCGAATCCGGCATACCGTATGTCATCGATATCATCATGGAACGTCAAACTGATTGTTCCATGGGTGTGGCCATAGATGCCGTTAGGGAATTTGAATAAAAACTTAAAGGAGAATGCGATATGCAAAAAGCTGAACTCATCGTCCGGCTGAAAGAAATCGTGGGCGGCGAACATGTTTTGTCTTCCGACATGGATCTTGAACTTTATAGCTATGACGCTTCTCTGGATCGCGCAAAACCCGATGCGGTAGTGCTCCCCGGTTCAACAGAAGAAGTTTCCAAAGTGGTGGCTATGGCTTACAAGGAAAAGATTCCGCTCATCGGGAGGGGGTCCGGCACGAATTTGACAGGTGGCACCATCCCTATCAAAGGCGGAATTATCATCCATTTTTCCCGGATGAACCGTATTCTTGAGATAGACCTTCCAAACCGTACAGCCACCGTGCAGCCGGGCGTCATCACGCTCGATTTTCAAAATCGGGTAGCTGAAGCCGGTTTTATCTATGCGCCGGACCCGGCCAGTCAGAAAGTTTCCACGCTGGGCGGAAACTTTGGAGAGAATTCCGGTGGACCGCATTGCCTGAAATATGGTGTGAGCACAAATCATATACTGGGGGCAGAGGTGGTGCTGGATGACGGCAGCGTAGTGTGGGTTGGCGGGAAAGCGCAGGATAATCCGGGCTATGATCTAACCGGTCTTTTGGTCGGCAGTGAGGGCACCTTGGTTATCGCCACTCAGTTAATACTCAGACTGATCCGTGCGCCTGAGGCGATCAAGACCCTTCTGGCTATTTACGATACGGTTGAGGACGGCGCCGATACGGTCTCAGCCATCATTGCGGAGGGGATTGTCCCTGCCACCTTGGAAATGATGGACAATAAGGTCATTCAGGCGGTGGAAGCATCGGTTCATGTGGGATATCCTTTAGATGCGGCGGCTGTGCTGATCATTGAACTTGACGGTATGTCCGATGGAATGGACAAAAAAGCTGAAAAGATTATTGACATCTGCAACCGGCATAACGTCCGCGAAATCCGATTGGCCAAAAGCGAATCCGAACGAGCCGGACTGTGGGCCGGCCGTAAAGGGGCATTCGGGGCCGTTGCCCGTCTGAGGCCCAGCTATATGTGTTGTGATGGTACGGTTCCGCGCACTAAGCTGCCGCAAGCCCTGGCCAGAGTTATGGAGGTCGGCAAAAAATATAATCTTCCGATCGGAAACGTTTTTCATGCCGGCGACGGCAACCTACATCCGCTTATCATGTTTGATGACCGGGATGATGAAGAAAAGAAGCGGGTGCTCGAGGCAGGTTCTGAGATTTTAAAAATTTGTGCTGATTTGGGCGGAACCATCAGCGGGGAACATGGCGTGGGGATTGAAAAGCTTGAAGAAACGCACTTCATTTTTTGTGAACAGGACCTGGAATTTGCGCGAAAGATTAAAAAAACGTTCGATCCGATGGATCTGTTAAACCCCGGAAAAATGATACCCGAAGCCGACAACCATCATCAAAACCAGGGAGTTTTAGCGTGACAGACTTGAATAACAGATGTGACGAACTCATGGAAATCGTGGGTCCGGGGCATGTAGAGACCGATGCCCGCGATGTCGAACAATATGCCGTGGACGGAATGATGCCCGACGCGGTCGTTTTTCCGAAAGATACCCAGCAGATTTCAGAAGTAGTCACTTACGCCGATCGGAAAAACCTTGCCATCATCCCCTTTGGAAGTGGTACCAAAATGGGTTCGGGACACCCGCCAAAACGTTTGGATATGGTGGTCAGCACGGCACGGCTTAACCGTATGGTGGATGTCGATACCGATAATCTGACATTTACGGTGGAAGCAGGGGTTAAATTCAGGGATATTCAGGCACGCCTGGCAACCGAGGAAGACCGCTGTTACCTCCCGATTGGAGACCTTGAAACTGAAGCGGAGTCGTTTATCTGCTCAGATAGATCACACAGCGGTTGCTTCATGCCGCTGGATCCCCCTTGCAGCACCCGCGCAACCATCGGTGGCATTCTGGCTTCCAACTCCACCGGACCGAGAAGGCTTTTGTACGGTCTGCCCAGGGACATCCTGCTCGGCATCCGTTTTGTAACTCCTGGCGGAGCGATCGTCGGCACAGGGGGTAAAACCGTAAAAAACGTTTCCGGATATGACATATCAAAATTAATGATCGGCTCGGCAGGAACTTTAGGGATCCTGTGTGAAATGACCTTGCGATTATTACCCCTCCCTGAACGGATGGAAACCATTTTGGTTTCTTTTGATTCGTTCAAGAAAACATCTGCCTTCGTTGAAACGATTTTTAATACCCAGCTTCTTCCGGCTGCCGTTGAAGTAATGAATAAACGGGCATTTGAGGGTTTTCAAAACAGTAAAAGCGATTTTACCCCGGGACTTTATGTGGTGGCAGTCGCGTTGGAAGCTTACGATGAAGCGGTTGAACGGATGAAATCAGAAATGCTGGGCATGGCGGGAGATCTTGAGGCAAAAGACAGGATTGTATTTTCAGAGGATGATCACAGGCTTTTTTGGCACTCCATGGGGAATCTTCAGACGCGGGTGGGGGATAGATTCCCGGGAATGATAACAGTCAAGCTCAATTATCAGATTTCAGATTGGAAGAACATAATCCAATTTGCAGATGATTTATTATCTTCAAATCACTTTGAGCATACCCTGTTGTGTCACGCAGGAAACGGGGGGTGTAGCATCAATTTTCTCCTGGCTGGAGACGACACAGCCGCTTCCGAAAGGGCGGTTTCAACCATCGATCTGCTGCTGGAAGAGACATGCAGAGCAAACGGCAATCTGGTTGTGCAGGCCGCACCAACTCACCTGAAACAAGATCTCCCAATGTGGGGTAAACCCCGGCTTGATTCTTCGGTCATGGAGCGGATTAAGCATCAATTGGATCCAAACGGCATCATGAGTCCCGGCCGTTTTGCGGGAGGGCTTTGATTCTTGTGAAAGACAATGGAAAAGGGAATCTGAATGAATATTGTTCAAATGCGCAAATTGTCCTATGACGAGGTCGCCAGGTGCAACAAGTGCGGGTTTTGTCTGCCAAACTGTCCCATATATAAAATTGAAGGGAAGGAATCTTCCGCCCCCAGAGGCCGGAATGCGATAACCCGTGCGGTGATTGAAGGTAGGCTCGGGTTGAGCCCGGAGATCGAAAAATCGATCTTTTCCTGTCTGGGGTGTGGCGCCTGTTCCGCTGCCTGCCTCCCCAAAGTGGAAACAAAGGAATTGATCTTTCGCGATCGGGAATGTTTTGTTGGAGAGGGTTTCTATCCAAAGGTCGCGGATCGTCTGGCCAAAGCACTCGACCGTGAACACAACATATCAGACGATGACAACGAGGAGCGGGGCGAATGGCAGGAGTTGATCAAGAATCTGCCAGAGCATGCATTTGAAAAAGAACACGCCGAAGTCATCTTCTTTGTCGGTTGCGTGGCATCGTTTTTTCCGATGGTCCAGAAGATTCCGGTAAATATGGCTCGTATCATGGAAGCGGGCGGTGTGGATTTTACCATCCTGGGCGGTGAGGAATGGTGCTGCGGTTTTCCCCTGATCGGCGCCGGTATGCAGGATAAAATGAAGGTCCTTATGGCGCACAACCTGGAAAAGGTGGCACAGGTGGGTGCCAAAACGATTGTGTTTACCTGTCCTTCCTGTTACCACACCTGGAAACATTTTTATAAAACAGACGCAAAACTATACCATGCGACCCAGCTTCTCGACGAACTGATCAAGGATCAGCAGATCACCCTTAACCCGATTAAAAAGACGGTTACATATCATGACCCGTGTGATTTGGGCCGAAACAGCGGTATTTTTGAAGAACCCCGTAATGTAATCAAGGCGATTCCCGGTATCAGCCTGATCGAACTTCCGGAGAACAGACAGCTTTCGGTTTGCTGCGGCGGTGGCGGTAACCTCGAGATGGTCAATCCGGAACTCTCGGGCAAAGTGGCCCAGATGAAGCTTGATGCAATTCAGACAACCGGCGCGGAGATGGTGGTTACCGCATGCCAGCAGTGTGTGCGCACTATGGCCAGCAGGGCCCGGAGGCAAAAGATTGATCTAGAGGTCAAGGACCTGACGGAATTGGTGGCAGAGTCGATCGGCTAGAAGTTACTCGATAGTTCAAATCAGCCGGATTGCACAGCGAGCATGAAATGCAGAATTTCCTCAGCTCGCCGACCCAAAGCGATGTTGGAGCATTCAATGAGAGATATCAGAAAAGAAATTATCGGCAGAGCGAACATCAGCGGCTGGAAAAAAATTGAGGTGGCGTTTGGAGATGGTTTTCTTCAAATTTTTGTCCCACCCGAATGTGTCATTTTGAATATGAAAAAAATGCCGCCTCTGGCTCAATCAAAAGAAGAAATCCTAAACGCACTAAATAATCCTATCGGATCACCCCATCTATCGGAAATCATTCGTTCCAAAGACAAACAGGTTGCAGATACTACCGTTTGCGTGACCGTCTCTGACATCACCCGACCCGCACCCTATAAAGGTGAGAGCGGCATTTTACCCCCACTTTTTGACATCATCGAAAAGACCGGTGTCGGACGGGAGAATATCGTCATTGTTATCGGAAACGGCATGCACCGCCCGAGCAC
>CAZSON010000135.1:5767-7830 GCA_964608375.1 uncultured Desulfobacter sp.
GTTTTTGCAGGCGATCTGGAAAAAGCGCACCTTGCAGCCTTTGATGCAATGAAGGAATTTGTGCGCATACCGATTCATGAGCCGTACGATATTGTTTTAACCCATGCCGGCTATGTTGGAAGGGACCATTATCAAAGCGTAAAGGCAGCGGTCAATGCGATGCCCGCGGTTAAAGAAAACGGCATCATTGTGATGTTGGCAAATAACAATGATGTTGAACCGATCGGGTCACCGGAATATCAGACACTGCTCCACCTGTTTAAAATCCTGGGTCCTGATCGCTATATTTCTATCCTGCGCAATCCTGACTGGCTGTTTACAAAAGATCAGTGGGAGCCCGAAATGTGGGGAAAGCCTTTTCGGAAGGTGGGCGATGACGGATTGATATATTGCTCTCCGCAAATACCCGAAAGTAATTTTAAGATTATCCCTGGGGTCAGCGGATATAACTTTATCCCGGAAAAGAGCGAATTTAAATCAGATGCTGAAAAAGCCACCGCCATGTTTCAAAATGCCATCATTTATGCGGCCCATCATCCCAGATTTAATGGAAAAAAACCGACCATCGCCTTCATCGAGGAGGGCCCGTACGCGATTCCGATGGCAGCTAGTTAATCGCTTCCCATACAGTCTGTTTTTTCCTTTCAGCCTTATTACATTCGGTCGCCAGGGATAGGTTTGCTTATCTCGACGATAAGCGCGCCGATGACCGATAGGATGGAAAACACAAATACCCGCCACACGCAGTTTATAGCTATGACAGAGGCTCCGGTTGGTATGGTATTAATCAGAACCGGTGATAAGAGACCATATAAAACCCCAATAATTGCACCGCATATCGTCCCGCTGATCACTCTTTTCCACAAAGAGGCGCCACCTGCCCCCAGTGTAACGGCTGACCCACACATCAAGGGTATCGCCAGTGTAAAAAGCCAAATAGTCCTTAAACTCGGCAGTTCGGCAAAATTTCTGTAATAAATAAAATCGACAATTAAAAACAGTCCTGATCCGGCAAGCACGCATAAGAAAACATGCCAAAATCGCGGTGGTATGGTTTTTCGCCAATCACTGTGCTCTTTCATCCGGCGTCGGATGGTTAAGGGCCA
This sequence comes from uncultured Desulfobacter sp., assembly GCA_964608375.1. GTDB lineage: Bacteria > Desulfobacterota > Desulfobacteria > Desulfobacterales > UBA2156 > UBA2156. Next base: position 6,874 of record CAZSON010000135.1, read on the forward strand.
GTTGTAAAAAAGGTTAAAAACGGTGTGCTCCAGCAGAGCGCCTCTTTCGCCAAATACCGGAACTGCATGAACGGCTTCAGTCGACCAGTGACCGGCCATAAACCTAGCCAGGGTCGGATATCGATAGGTCATCTGAATCGGAAAAGCGAGGTAACCGATATATTTAAAAAATCCGAGAAATACCGCAATATTGTAATCCCTGAAATTTTGCTCCCGAATGACAAGGTATACAACGTAAAGTCCGCGAACCAAAGATCCCGGGGATATCGGTACCACCTGAAAAGCTGCAATAATCGCAGCTCCGTGCAATAATGCCGTCTCGGGTGGCAGTTCAGGATGTGTTACATAATAAATAATAGCGACCGTCACCGATACAGCCTGAGTAACCGGAAGTGTACAAACATGCACCGCCAGGCTTTTTAGATACTTCTGAATGAACGGCTCCTTGATCTGGTGTAAAATAACATCGGCATCTTCACGATTGAGAAGATGTTTTTTCCGGCCTTCAGTGACCATATCCCGCAGCCATTGTTCACGCAGGTCATGGTTAAAATAGAGGCGAATTGGTCTTCGTAAATAAAAATCGAGTCGCTCCCTAGCATACTTTCGATCGGTAATAAATTTATGTAATCCCACCGGCAACAGGGATAATGGAAGGTGGTATAAAACAGGCCACGGGTGTATCGCCAACTTCAGGGATTTCTCGCTTTCAAGCCTCCCTGATCTGTGCCAGCTGATCGCCATTTCAATAACCTTTGCGCGAATTGCCCGATGCAGATAATTTCGGCTTGTCAGTATCGCTTTGTAGTGTCTGCGCCAATAGGCCTGACCCCAAATTCGTCTAAAAAAACGTCCAATAAGAGGAATTAGGCCTAGAAAAGCAAAGAGGAAATATAGAAAAAAACTGCCTTGCAATTTCGAATGCCATCGCGAATCGATTAAATTTCTAATGCTCCA
>CAZSON010000136.1:0-7800 GCA_964608375.1 uncultured Desulfobacter sp.
CATAGTTCATTGAAAAAACTGTGAACTGTGAACCGACAACTGTGAACGGTTACGGTAATTGTTCATTGTGCAGGTTCGTTCTTTTTTTTTCGAGCACGCATGGTGATGAAGATTTTACGGGTGATAAAATAGGCGGCAACACCGGACGGGATACCGATAATGATCCCTCCTAGCGTCATGGCCATCGCGACATCCATGTGCAATTGTAGCAGCTCTAATATGGACTGGGGTTTTCCTGAAAAAGGGGATAGATTTCCGAGAAGAAATCGTCCGACTTTATAGCTTGCCAGGTAGAAAACAGGTATCGTCAACGGATTGCTCACCCACACACCGATAACCGCAGCGGCCTTGCTTCCCCTGAAAATAAATGCCAATGCCAATGCGATGACGGTATGAAGGGGAATGGTTGGAGTTATGCCGACGAATATACCGATTCCCATCCCGAGGGCAATATAATGGGGGTCACCCTGAAGCGCTTTAAAGCGGGTGATCAATGTCCGTCCTCTTGCCTTTAGCCCGGTAAAAAAGGATTGGCGGGCCGGCAGTTTCTTACTTTTCATCGATTGATCTGAAATACCGTCAATACCTGATTGAACAAATTAAAAAGCCATTTTGCTCGTCGGGTGACTATTTCGGCAAGATATGCTCCAATGTCACTCGCAAAAAGGCTTTTTAACCTATTTTATGAGACACAACAATAGTAGATGCTTTTGTATAGCACGGCAATTGTTAATTTTCAATGCCTCGATTTTCTATATTTTTTCCGTTCTCTTTTCCATTGTGGGACTTTATCTTGACTTTTTTCGATTTTTAAAGCAATTTTTAATTAAATACTCAAGGTCCGTACCCCCAATCCACAGGGATCGGATCTTTGTAAAGTTAAAGGTGCAAAACATAGGGTTCAAGTATTTGTTTATTACTAATTCTTAAACCACCCGCTGGAAAAGGAGGAAATTATGGCGAGAAGAAAAGGAAAGTCGATCAGTTTCGATGCGATGATTAAATTTTTTATGCAGAACTATGATATTCCAACAAAGAGAGACATGGACAAGATACTGGCTAGAATCGACCAGTTGGAAGCTTTGATTAAAAAAACATCAACACATAGCAGGGTGCAAAGTAGAGTCGGCAAGGAAAGCGTAAAAGAAAAAACCTCACGAATAAAATCCCCTGCAACCGCCACTGATACCGTCCTGGCGGTTATAAAGAGGTTTAAAAATGGTGTAGGCCTATCGGAAATTCAAACCCGGACCGGTTTTGGTAAGAAAAAACTTCGCAATATTATATTCAGGTTAAATAAAATGGGAAAGATCGCGCGGAAGAATCGGGGAATCTATATCGTTTCATAAAAACTCCGTATTCTATCATCGATACCTTCCATTTTTGCTTGCTTTCGATATTTTGGATCAATGGGGAAATATTCAACTTGAAATTTTGACGCCCAACACAGTAGAGAACTTTAGGGATTTTTATGGGTCTAAAAAAAGATAAAAATAATCCGAACTTGCGCGAAGGCGATGACATTTTGGGAAATGTTGTTCAGCGAATTGTCGAGCTCAAAGAAATCAACTCCTTTTTCTACCTGACCGAGCATACCGGCACCGGCGCCAAGCACATTCATATCAGCAATAAAGACAAAGAAAATACATTCAGTGTTTGTTTCAAGACCGTACCGACCGATTCTACCGGTGTTGCCCACATACTCGAGCACACCGTTTTGTGCGGTTCTAAAAAATTTCCGGTCCGCGACCCTTTTTTTTCCATGTTGAAAAGGAGCTTAAGCACCTTCATGAATGCGTTTACAGCAGAAGACTGGACCATGTACCCTTTTTCCACCCAGGTCAGAAAGGATTTTTATAACCTGATGGAGGTCTATCTGGACGCGACATTTTTTCCAAAACTAGACGAGCTCAGTTTTAAACAGGAGGGCCATCGCCTCGAAATTGAAAGAAAAAGCGATGAAGAAGATGCGGCCTCTTTAATATATAAAGGGGTCGTATACAATGAAATGAAAGGCGTCATGTCCTCGCCGGATCAAGTGATGATCCGCTCCCTATCAAATGCAATGTACCCTTCTTCTCCTTATAGGCATAACTCAGGGGGCGATCCGCTTACCATCCCCGATTTGACACATAAGCAGCTGAAAGATTTTCATGCCCGTCATTATCATCCGAGCAATGCATTTTTTTACACCTATGGCAACCTCCCCTTAAAGGATCACCTCTTTTTTATCGATGAAAAAATCTTAAATTCATTTAAACGAATAGATCCTGATACTGATGTTCCGCCGCAGGCCCGATGGGATAAACCCCGAAAAGCAATCTATTCATACCCGATTGGAAAACACGAAGATCCGTCAAAGAAAAGCCAGGTCTGCGTGGCGTGGCTAACCGCAGAGGTCAAAGACGCGTTTGAAATCCTGGTCCTGACACTCCTGGAACAAATTCTTCTCGGCAATTCAGCGTCTCCTTTGCGAAAAGCCCTGATCGATTCAGAACTGGGAACAGCCCTAAGTGACGGTTCCGGTTTTGCTCCGGGCAACAGGGATACTCTGTTTGCATGCGGATTGAAGGATGTGACACCATCGGCTGCGGGGAAAATAGAGGTCATCATATTTGATGTTTTAAAAAATCTTGTAGAAAAAGGAATCGATGGGCGGTTGATCGAATCGGCTATTCATCAAATTGAATTTCATCGCAAAGAGATAACGAACCATCCCTATCCGTATGGCCTCAAGCTTTTGCTTTCATTTTGCGGCAGCTGGTTTCACGGAGGCGATCCGGTGAGAAACCTCAAATTGGATGATGATCTATACCGGCTTCAAGATGAACTGGCCAAAGGTCCTTTTTTTGAAGATCGAATAAAAATGTATTTTCTTGAAAACCGTAACAAACTGCTTTTTACGCTTCAGCCCGACACGCTGATGGAAGAGAAAGAAGATGAAAAAGTTGCCGTCAGGCTACAGCGAATAAAGGGTAAGATGACGCCGTCCGATATTGAGAAGATCCGAAAAGATGCAGAGGACTTACAAAAGCGTCAGGAGGCCGAAGAGGACATTGCTTGTCTTCCAACACTGGATCTCGAAGATGTTTCTTCCGAGATACCGATGGTAAAGGCGCCGGATATGCGCGATGGCATACCCGCTGCACGTTACACGCAGCCGACTTCGGGTATTTTCTACTTTACGGCTGCTGCACAAATCGGAGAATTGAAAAACGAACTGATTCCTCTGGTACCTTTTTTCTGCCAGGCGTTCTCCAGAATCGGTACCTCCATACACGATTACAGCGAAATTGCGCAGCGAATCGATCTATATACCGGCGGTATCGGTTTGTCCTCCCATGTTCGTATCCGCTTTGATGAAACCGGTGCCTGTATTCCTTTTATTTCGTTTGATGGAAAGTCTCTTGTCAGAAATCAGGAAAAGATGTTTGAAATCATCGAAGAGCTTTGGTTCCAGTTTGTCTTTTCCGACCTTAGCCGGTTAAAGAGTCTGCTTTTAGAGTATAGAGCCGGCTTGGAATCTATGGTGGTGGCCAATGGCCATAAGCTAGCGATCTCACTCGCTTCAAGAAGCTTTTCCCCTGCCTGTGCCTTGAGCGAAATCTGGCATGGTATTCATCAGTTGAAAATGGTGAAACAGCTTACAAAAGATCTTTCAGAAGAAAGGTTGGCATCGATATCCGATGATCTTTTAAAAATTGGAAAAACTGTTTTTGTTCCCGATAATGTAGCCATGGCGCTGATTGGCGATGCTCAATCCCTGGATCAGGGTGCAAAGATTTTGGTCAGCGGTAAAGGCCTTTCCGGCATCGGAAGAAAAGCCACGGTGGCGGACGGTTTCAAGGCGCCGGAAATCGAATCGGAAGATGAAATTCCCCGGGAGGGGTGGAGCACGTCTACTGCGGTATCCTTTGTGGGCCAAAGCTTTGAAACCGTTCGAATGGCGCATGAAGATTCGCCGGCTTTATCGGTTATCAGCAAAATACTGCGGTCGAAGTACTTGCATCGGGAGATTCGTGAAAAAGGGGGCGCCTATGGCGGATTTGCCATTTACAATACCGAAAACGGCCTCTTTAGCTTTGGCTCGTACCGGGATCCCCATGTTGTCGGAACTCTGGGCGTATTTGACAGGGCCACCGATTTTATTCGATCAGGAGATTATACCGATGAAGACATCAAAGAGGCTATTTTGCAGGTTTGCTCGGATATAGACAAACCCGATTCCCCTGCACTTGCAGCAAAAAAGGCATTTTACCGAAAGCTCATATCGCTTTCTGATAAAGTTCGCGAAGATTTTAAGAAAAATCTTATTTTATTAAATCGTCATCAGATCGTCACGGCTGCCCGGAAATACTTTAATCAAACCGGGAATCGACAAGGTGTAGCGGTGATATCAGGTGAAGAAAAATTAATGGAAACAAACGAGAAATTAAAAGATAATCCACTGATGCTACACGAGATTTAGCAAAAGGTCGCCACCAAAGGAGGAATTGACGTGGGGTACGGATACACAGGAAAGATTCTGCAAGTTGATCTGAGCAATAGAAAAATCACTGTTGATGAAAATGATGAAGCATTCTATCGGGGGCACCTTGGTGGAAGAGGTATTGGGTATCACTATTTACTCAAGGAGGTTCCACCGAAAACCGACCCCTTTTCACCGGAAAATATACTGGTTTTAGCCACAGGGGTCATGACCGGTTCGCCGCTGGCAGCTTCCTGCCGATTTTCAGCCATAGGGAAATCTCCTCTTACAGGGACGGCGGTAGAGTCCGAAGCGGCCGGTTTTTTTGGCCCTGAACTTAAAAAGGCCGGTTTTGATGCGGTTGTATTTAGAGGGAAGTCGAAAAGACCGGTTTATTTGAAGATCATTGATGGGAAAGCCGAAATTAAAGATGCAGAGCACCTTGCTGAACTCGGGGCAAAGGAAGTTGAAGATGCCATCCGAGGCGAAATGGGAAGTCAAAAGGTACGGGTGGCCCAAACCGGTCTTGCAGGGATGAATCGGGTGCTTTTTGCAAATATAACAAATAATCTCGGTCATTTTAACGGCCGGTGCGGGCTCGGGGCTTTGATGGGTGCGAAAAATCTGCGTGCGGTCGCTGCGTTGGGCACGGATAAAATCCGCCTTTTTAATCCCGAGTTCATTCACCAGACGGCAAAAAATTATGCAAAAACCTTTAGGGACAACCCTTTGGGTGATGCCTTATTTGTATACGGAACCACCGCCTTCCCGGCGCTTTTGTCCGCAGGAGGGAGTTTACCGGTTAACAATTTCAGGCGGAGCAAACTGGAAGACCCGTCATCTGTCAGTGGGGACAATTATAATAAGCTTCTCTTAAAGAAGAGAAAAGGGTGCTATGCATGTCCCATTCGATGTAAGCGGAGTATCGCGCTCGATGATCCAAAATACGGTGTGGATTCCCGGTATGGTGGACCGGAGTATGAGACGATAGCTGCCCTGGGTACCAATCTCAATATTTTAGACTTGAAAGCCATCGCAAAGGGAAACGAAATTTGCAATCGATACTGCATGGACACTATCTCAGCCGGAATGACCATTGCTTTTGCCTGTGAGTGCTTTGAAAAGGGCGTCATCACAAAAGCAGATACCGGTGGCCTGGAGTTGAGGTTTGGAGACGGCGATCTGATGATACAACTGCTGGAGATGACAGCGAGACGAGAGGGCATTGGAGATCTTTTAGCAGAAGGGACCGCCCGATTGGCCGAAAGATGGAACGTCGCGGACTCGGAGTATAACCTTTCAGTCAAAGGCTTGGAGATTCCAATGCACGACCCCAGGGTGAAAGTCGGCGTCGGTATCGGCTATGCTGTCTGTACATATGGCGCAGATCATATGACGGCCCCCCACGACCCTTATTTTACAGATGAAAGTTCGTTTGCATTGAAATCGATCAAGCCGCTGGGCATATATCGGGCGATGAATCCCACGGCTATAACAACCGAAAAGGTTCGAAGCTATATCCTTCTGGAAAATTTATGGCGGGTGATGGATGCATTGGGGCTTTGCGTATTCGGGTTCGCTCCCCGGGGTGCAATGTCTTTGGAATTGATGGTTCGTTGTATCAACGCGGTTACCGGTTGGAATGTAAGCCTTTTTGAATTGATGATGGCCGGAGAAAGAGGGACAATGATGGCAAGGGCTTTCAACCATCGTGAAGGATTTACCATTGAAAAAGATCTGTTGCCCAAACGACTTTTTAATCCCAAGCCCGATGGACCCGATGCCGGGTCAAAAATGTTCGAGGAAACAGATTTCAACCGGTCGTTGGAACTCTTTTATGAGATGATCGGCTGCGATTCAAAAACAGGCCGGCCCAATCGAGGGAAGCTGCTCGAGCTTGATTTGGAATGGGTGGAAGAGCTTTTATAAACGTCGGCGGTTAAACTATGATTTTAGCAAGTATGTGGAAAAAGTGTTCAGATCATCCACCTGTTCAAGGGATCTGGTCTTGGCAATGATTTGATTCTGTTCTGTAATGGAAAAAACCGGTGCGACCAGACTCCTGAATTTTTCGATCAGCTCATTCCAGGTGAGGGGGTTCTCGGGATCCCCTTTTGGATAATCGATTCGTGCGGAATACCTTGCCCCATTTTTTGTTAGTACGGTTGCAGACGCCGGCCATTTCTTTGGAAAGCTCTTTTCAAGTTCATGGTCCTTTACACAGGAAACTCGTTTCATCATCTCTTTAACTTCAGATGAACCGATCTTTTCCATCGTATACTCATCCAAGGTGGCTTTTCTGTACAAAATTGCCACAGCTGCACCAAATGGCATACTGAACTGCGCGTCGACAACCGATCCTGGATTGGTTTTCAACCCTTTTGGTTCTGCTACAATCGGAAAGCCAGCCTCTAGAACACCCAAAATTACCGTTTTTATATCCTGGGGCTTCAGGTTATTTTCACCTATTATTTTTAAGATGCAGTCGATCGGCCCCTGCTTATATCTGCAGCAGGCATGCGTCTTGATACTCGTTCTCATAATCTCATATGGATCCCCCCAATCTTTTAAAAGCTTTGAGGGATCCGACCCGGTTGAATACATATGCAAAAAACCGTATCTTCCCTCGATAATGCTACCCGGCCCTGTAAAATTCTCCCGGGCCAGGAGTGCAGCCATCAGTCCGCTGTGTGCCGCCCATCCGGGATGCAATCGTTTGGTAAATGCCCCTTCTGTCAAAAATTCCATGGAACCCGCGGCCATACTCCCTGCGATTCCCAGGGCATTTACCATCGATTTTAGATTCAGCCCAAGTATTTTGGCTGTTGTAATTGCTGCCCCCATAGTTCCACAGGTTCCGGTAGGGTGAAAGCCGATTGCGTAATGGATGGAGGGATCAAGGGATACGCCCAGTTTGATCATCATCTCGTAACCCGCCACAATCGCTTCGATGAATTCTTTGCCTGAACATCGGGAGATATTAACAGCGGCCAGGGCCGCGCTCATGATTGCGACGGCCGGGTGAAGGGAGGCTTCATTGACCACGTCATCCAGTTCGAGGGAGTGGGCTGCACTGCCATTGGCAATGGCGGCATAGGGCGGGCTGGCCCGCATTTGCGTCCCGACAACCACGGCGCCATCATCTGTTTTATCACAGTTCAGAATAAGGTTATGTACAGGGCCGCTGGAGTCGCTTAATGAACCCCGGGCAGCGACGCCTATGTAGTCGAGAAAAAGATATTTGACTCGATCAATGACCTCCTCAGAAAAGGCATCGTAATTTAATTCAAAGCATCGTTGAACGAATTCTTTGGTTTCTTCCATTTTTTTTC
>CAZSON010000137.1:0-7775 GCA_964608375.1 uncultured Desulfobacter sp.
CTGAACCCTAACGCTGAATTTAACGTAGCGGAAGGAAAATAAAGGAGGCTGCTTTTATGAAAACCAAATCGGCAATCATAACCATCTTTGTTTTAGCAACTGTGCTGGTCGGTTCATCGGCGTTGGCCGGCGGCTACGAGTATGGCTACAGGCATTATTACGGCCATCATCGCTATTATGGCCACCATAGCTATTACTCAGGTGGTGATCTTTTCATCGGCACCATGCTCGGCTTAACTTTGGGTGCTCTCCTTGCACCACCACCCCCACGGCCTGTCTACATTTACAGGTACAGGGAGTACCCACCGACCTGGGATTACCGGGAGGAACATGTCTACATTCCGCCGGCCGGAAACATACAGCGCGGGCCATATTCCGCAAGGGCCGATATGCCGTTAAAATATGATTCCTGTCTGCAAACTCGGGAATATACAACCACCATCGTCATTGAAGGGCGAACGGTCGAAGCTTACGGCACCAAATGCCTGCGCCCGGATGGGGGTTGGAGCTATGGATCGGCACAGCCTGTACCGAATGATTAGATTCTATCCCTGCTTTAACGCAAGCGTCAGGGAGTTTATTTTCTGCCTCGCATCGTTGAAAACGCCCGAAAGATTTAAAGAGTGATTGGCAAGAATACTCGCGGGAGACCCGTTTGTAACGACAAGAGGTTCAAAGTTGCACCTTCTGAGGTCTTCTATAATTTTATCCATCAGATTAAGCGAGTTTTTATCAATCAGTACGTTCATAAAATCGGTGCGCATCGCTTTAAATGATTCGTATAGGGCATACGACACTCCTTGCGCATAGTAGAAATTGTCATCGATTTTGCGCCACGGGACATCGATTTCAACAATACGTCCTGCGTCGGTTACGTTTTTGGGTTGTGCTTCAATGGAAATGGTCTTTCGAATATCACCGGGCGCATTGATAAGTCGTGTGTTTACTCCACCCATCAAGGAAACATGTTGTTCCAGAAGCTGTATCAGATTGTCGGATCTTGGATAAAAATGGGATTTTCCGGCAATGAGATTCTGAGCGAAAAGATCCAGTTTTTCATAACCCAATTTCCACTTGATTTCCGCTGAAGGAAACCACCACTTGTACGGATCATTGGAAAGCGAGGTAAATGCTTCTTCAGCATAGGGATCCAGCTTGTCGGTTGTCCTCATTCTTGAAAGATTATCTCTCAAAACCCGGATATTATACCGGACGACTTCAAGTTGGCCGATTTGAAAGTTAGGCATATTATCAAGCAAGACCGTTGGCCAGAAAATATCGTTTGGCATCCAGTTTTCACGCATTTGTTTGATAAGCGCCTGATTTGTCTTTATGAAATGCATCCCCTTGATCGTTTGATCCATCTTTTTGAGCACAATCGGCTCCGGTTTTTTTGAATTTATCACCATCACAAAAGCGATCCAAAGCAACAAAATTGCAATTACAATAGCGCCCAAAAATAGATACTTTCTGTTATGGCTGTCGTCGGTCATTGTTTCTATGATTTCATCTTGCATATCCGGATTACCTCCCATAATTTTCGATGTTTTTTTCAGAGCATAGCATACTTTTGAGACAGCGGTCAAATAAAGTCACATGACAGCATCAAGACATGACTCCGTACAGCAAGCCGAAGGAATGCAATTCCGCCCGCAAAAGTCATTTGTGCTTGCCATGAGCAGATTGATACGGATGGGTTGCATAACGAGGTCCAAATGTGGTATCAATCTTAAAAAATTGTGCCGGATCGATCTTGCCCGCGCGCTTCTAAAAACCAAACTTACCGGGGCGCCTCTATCTTTGCCCCATAAGATACGGAAAACAAGATTTTGTGAAAATACAATTAATGCAATCTTTTAAACATATTTATTTTCCAGATTTTAAGTGGCCGTCAACCGCTCTGACGGTGGTTCTGTTGCTTTTGCTTTTTTCAAACCCTGCAACAGCCAAATTTTCAAGCTCCGAAAGAGTCATTTTTCAACAATCTATCATCGACAAGCGAAGTCATCTTAACCCTAAATTCAAAAAAATCCGCAGAAAGAGAACAAAGTACATTATTATACATACCTCGGAAGCCGGTCTTAAAAGCACATTAAATGTGGTTTCTAGGGGAAAACTGATACGAAAGGCTTACCGAACAAATGGCGGTCATGCACATTATGTGATCGCGAGAAATGGTCGAACTTATCGAATCTTGAGCAAACAATATATTGCCGACCACGCCGGAACGAGTATGTGGAACGGCGAGACCGATATCAGCAAATTGTCTATCGGAATTGAATTGGTGGGGTATCATTATGCATCCATAACAAAGCGGCAATACAACTCCATAAGAATTCTAATAGGTATTCTACAAAGAATTTATAATCTCAGTGATCGAGCAGTTCTTACACACAGCCAGATTGCATTTGGTAAGCGGAATAGATGGATTAAAAGAACACACCGGGGGCGAAAAAGATGCGCAAAGAATTTCTTGCGGTCTAAAGCAGGTTTATCTATCGCCTGGAATTTTGACCCTGATGTAAAAGCAGGTCGACTGGTGGCAGATCCAAAGCTTAAAGCGGTATTTTATGATCACCGGGTTAATGTCGCGGCTCTTGTGGATTCAAATGCTATAACCGAAAAAAATACGGCATGGGCAATTGCTGGTGAAGATTATAATTCGCCGGCGACTCTGTATAAACTTCCAAACGGCAAAGTAATTTCCGGTGATAAAATTGAAAAACGGATTGGATGGATTGGAATTCCAAAAAATACACTGGTTTTACTTAATCAAAACAATAGTCTAAGTTACAAAAAAAATCAGGGACCGATAAAGACGATATCCGAAGGTCTCAACGCGTGGACCTTTGCAGGATCGGCATATAAAAAAAAGACAACGTTTTATTTTCTGCCCAATGGTCAATTGAAAAATGGCCGGCAGATTTTCGACTGGGATGATTTGCCACAGAACACCAAAATGGTAGTTGGATACCGTAGACCTGTACCTGTAATGCGCCGAAGGCCCCCCATCAAAATCGCCGGTAAGCATTACAACAACAAAAAAACCTTGTATTATTTTCCGAAAAAAAAGTTAATGCCGGGCAATAAAATAAATGATTTTAGAAGGCTGCCGACCGGAGTTCTCGTTTTCCTTCCAATGAAAAGTTCCTAATAACCGATATGGAGATGAAAAAATTGACCATCTCGTAAAAAGTCATTTTCAAAAGATTTTTTTATTTACGGCGGTACCTTGCTTCCAATTTCATGGTTTTTTGAATTTCACCCCAATACCCTGCGGATGAATCCAAACAATCGTGCCATCCATATTTTCTTTCCCAAAATAAAATGAAATATTCTGCCCAACTGAAAATGTTCCACCTGTTTTAATAAAAACTCCGCCTTTGCTTATATTGGTAATCAATCCATCATAAAAACGGCCCTGGACACTAAAATCAACCTCTACGTGAGCCGCATGTCTGACATGTTTTCTTTGATCTTTGGTAGTCATAAATTGATTTCACCTGTCGTTTTCAGGACAATTAAATTTTACACCTACGCCCTTGGAGCTAATCCAGACTATTTTGCCGTCTCTCTCCTTCCGAGTAAAAATGGAGGACTCATAGGTCATTGATATATTCTGTCCGGTGGAAAAATGTGCTTTCGTTTTAATAAAAACACCGCCATCCCCTTTGTTCTCAATCGTACCATGGTAGGTACGGCCTCCAACTTCAAATTCAACGAATCTTAACCGGTTGACTCTGACATATCGTCTTCTCTCTTTAAGGCTCATAACTGTGGAACAGGTCCTTACGTGTTTTCTTTATGGCCTTGATCGCTAAGGTTTCCTTGGCTTCCTTAAGATGTTCCAATAGACAGACCATATCCTCTCTGACGATGGCGCAGACCCTTGGATTTGCGATCTCTCTGCAGGTCTCGTGATTATTTAAAGGGCACTCTGGATATTGCGCTGACATTTTGATTTCACCATTTATCTGATGCAGTCTCTAAATAGCCTATTGAACACTCCTAGTCAACTTCTCGATTGTTTCCCTGACTTTTTTCCACCTTTTTCTTCAGTTTATACTGTACAAAGGAGTTAAAAACTGCTACAGAATTTGTTCCAAAATTTTACAAAAAATGTCATCTTTTTTAATGCTTTCTTTGGCTGTTTTTCTAACTACAATGCTAACCATTTGATTTTCAAAGAATATTAAGGAATAAATCTGCATATAAATTTTGGCACATTTTTTGCGTCAATAAAAGTAATTTCAATCTTCTGGGGCGGATTTAAGAAAATGAACCGATTTAAAATTTGGATATTCACATTTTTCTTTACAGTGATGATCGGACTGGGAACGCAGACAAAGGCTTCGGCAGAGTCTATACCTCCACCAAATTACATGTTGGGATATTATGACCCAAGTGAACCGGCAGGTTATATGACATATGCGGACGAAGCACCATCGGCACTCAATTCCACGTCTCCTGAAGGTCAATATGAAGCGGAAGTCGTACGTCTTATTAACCTCAGACGCACGGATGCGGATCTTCCTCCTTTAATGGTCAACCTTATTTTGACCGGGGTTGCTGAAGCACACAGTGAATATATGAGGGATCATTCCTGCTTTGATCACCAGTGTCCGGGAGAACCATCCCCGCAAAGGCGGGCCTGCCTCGCCGGATATCGGCCTTACGGATCTAAAATCTCAGATGATTATGACGTCCACTCGATGGGCGGTACGCCACCGCCCGGCAGCAAATCCTGCTATGTTGGAGAGGCTATCGCAGCCGGTTATCCGAGTCCGGAAAGCGTTGTCAAAGCATGGATGGAAAGCCCAGATCACTATGCAATTTTGATGCATTCAAAAATGAGAGAGATCGGCCTGGGCTATGCTGTCGGTGGGTACTACCGAAGATATTGGACGGCCGACCTGGGAAGCCAACGAAACAAATTATATATGTTCATCAATGATGATGATCCGGTCACAGAAAACCGTCGCGTAACGTTGACCATGACCAATGAGGAGGTTTCAAACTCCGGCGGTATCGGCTATGTGCAAGAGATGATGATCAGCAACGATCCAAGCTTTGCTGACGCCGATTGGGAAGTTTATGCCGCCCACAAACCCTGGATGCTGACCGATGGCAAAGGGCCGAAGACGGTCTATGTTAAATTTCGAGATCCTGCCGGATATGAGGTCCTCTCAGCTGATATCATTTTTGTAAAATGAACCACTCAGATTTCAAGCCAAAAGACCAAAAGAGAGGATGAATGCACCGCTTAATCTCGTCTTTAATGAAAGAAAACACCGTTGTGACCGATGGCTCGTGGGGCACAGAGCTTCACAAAAAGGGTATAAAAAGGGGAGAGTGTTCGGATTATTGGAACCTCAGCCATCCGGATTGGGTTGAAGACGTTGCCAGGGGATATGTTGATGCCGGCAGCCGGATTATATTAACCAATACATTTCAAAGCAATCGAATCTCGCTCGGCCGGTTTAACCTGGCCGGGCGAACCGTTGAAATCAACAGCAAGGGGGTGCAAATTTCAAAAAAAGCTGCGGGGAGTAAAGCGTATGTTTTTGCATCAATCGGCCCCTGCGGTAAAATGCTTTTAACCCGGGAGACAACCGAAGAAGAACTTCAACAAACATTCCGGGAACAGGCGAACGCGATCGCCGATGCCGGTGCCGACGGTATCATTGTTGAGACGATGATCGATATTGTTGAGGCCAAAATTGCCACCGCCGCCGCCAAACAGACCGGCCTGCCGGTGATCACTACGATGGTGTTTGATTCCGGTTTCAACAGGGACACCACCTTGATGGGCATTACACCGGAACACGCTGCGAGGGAGCTGACAAAGGTGGGCGTAGACGGTGTCGGCGCCAACTGCGGCCAAGGGATTAAAGGTTACATTCCGATTTGTAAGAGATTGCGGGAAGCAACCGATTTAGCCCTCTGGATCAAGCCGAATGCCGGGTTGCCGAAAGTAGAAGATGAAAAAACTATCTATTATACCACCGCCGGGGAATTTGCGAAATTCGTACCCGAGTTGGTTAAAGCCGGTGCAAATTTTATCGGTTCATGCTGCGGTTCGGATCCCGGATTTGTGAAAGAGATTAAAAAAATCATAGACTGATCGCTGCAAAATCTCCTTTACATCACGGTGTCTCCCGTATGACCTTATTAAGATATTTCAGAAACTGCGGGTCTTCACACATCCCCTTGTCCACGCTGTCGCTTACCTTTGCAGTCGGCTTGCGGTTAATCTCAACCATTTTTATGACGATTTGTGGGGCGACAAATCCGCAATCATTGGTAAGGTAGGTACCGATACCAAAGGATGTTTTGATACGGCTATTGAACCGGTTAAACAGATCAACAGCTTTTTCAAACGTCAGGCCGTCGCTGAAGATGGCTGTCTTAAATCTCGGGTCGATTCTCATCTTTTCATAATGGGCGATCAGTTTTTCCGCCCACCAGATCGGATCGCCCGAGTCTTGACGACAACCGTCAAACAACAATGAAAAAAACCGATCAAAATCATTAAGAAACTTATCAAAGCCCAGCGTATCGGATAGTGCTATGCCGAGCTCACCACGGTACTCATTTGCCCAGGACTGCAGCGCCACCTTTTGGCTGTCGACCAATCGGGGTCCCAGTTGTTGATGTGCTTGGAAAAATTCATGGGCCATGGTTCCGATCGGTCTGACGCCTAATTTTTTGGCTAAATGGGTATTGCTGGTTCCAACCAGCTTATCCGGGCAGCGGGTGATAATATATTTCAATACTTCTTCCTGCCATGAATAAATGGTTCTTCGTCGGGTTCCAAAGTCCGCAAACTTGAACATTTGGTCAGGCTGAATGACCTCTTCCAGGTAGTCTACTTTAGCTTTTAGGCGTCTTCTTCCTTCCTTTATCCAATCACCTTGATCAATACCATTCGATTCGGTGTAGAGCTCACTGATGATCGCCAGTACCGGCACCTCAAACAAAATGGTATTTAACCAGGGCCCTTCAATGCGGATTTTCAACTCTCCATTTTCGATGTAAATCCGGATATAACTTCTGTTCATTTGAAACAATCTGAGATATTCGATGAAGTCGGGTTTAAAGAATGCGATACCCGCCAAATATTTTATTTCATCTTCTCGAAAGCGAAATGAACAGAGTTCGTCGATCCTTTCATCAATTTTGCTTCTGAAATCTTCCAGGGAACAGTTCAGATGCATCTTATCCCAGTTTCTCCACTTGAACGCATAACGTACCCAGGCACTTGCGTACTGATGCAGCACAACCTGCATCATGGTAAGTTTATAAAAATCGGTATCACATAAACCCTGTACCATCGCTTTGTCTCCGATTTACCAAAGTGTTTAAAGATCTGTCGCATATATTGCTCAAATTGACAAGCATGGTGTCCAAATATGCCCAAAAAAATGGCCACTTCCCCCGTTGGGATGCAATGTTTGCATAAAAAATCATCCTTGATATTTCTTGATTCGCCACCAAGAAAAGTAAAAACCTCGTTGCGCTTGAGGAATCAAGCAGATAGAATGGTTTTAGCAATAAAAAAACTATCATCAACGAGGTGAAACAATTATGGCACAAGGAGTTCTTCCTATCAAGAAAGCTGGACAAGACTGGGCAGACAGTCAGGCAGTTTCACAGGTTGAGGAGAGTGTAAAGTCCTGGATAACCAGCAGGAACTGCCAGGCATGGATCTACAGATAGAGATTCCTTTCCCAATGACGGTGGATTTTGGTCAATGGGCGGCGTTGACCCGCCTA
>CAZSON010000138.1:0-7755 GCA_964608375.1 uncultured Desulfobacter sp.
ATCCTCCTGATACGATCGGCAAAAGAAAAATAGTGTCTCCTTCTTTTAGCTGTGTAGACAATTTCAAGGGGTACTGACCCCATCCCTTCCCATTTAGAGTGGCTGTGATCTGAGAATTTGGGAGAGACAATGAATAGTGTGTGTTCAACCACACACTAACATCTTCAAGTGTGGCGCCCTTTGAAAAATGGACCTCCTCCTGTTTATGACCGATATGATCACGGATAGTGGACAGATATTTTATCTGTATTTTAATGGTTTGATTCATTGATCCGGTTTGACATCAGGGATTCAGCAACGGTTTTAATCTCAACCCCTCTATAATTTCCGGTTTGGGCACTCCATTTTGATCCCAGCCTCTTTCGCCATAATACTCATCCAACATGATGTCGTACATTTTTTGGCTCAGAACACGCCCTTTTGCCGGTCCTGACGGTATGGGCTCATTGGTGATGCGATCCGGCAACAGGTCATCCTTTCGATCTATCCCTTCCCGATTGAGGATGATCCGCTCAAGGGTATAGATTCGGGAACCAATCTCCATCAAATGCGATGTAAAGTCATGGCCGGTAGCGGCTTTTAAGACGTCCCCTTGCGGCTTATCAGAAAACCCCAGCGCACTTCTGACCACCGTGCAAATACCCAAACTATCCACATAAGCCCTATTGTCCTGTATGGTTTTGACCAACTTGCCTTTGCCTTCCAACGCATAGCGATCATAGTCTCCGCTCTGCAGTTCGGCACGAATCGTCCACCCCCCGACGTTGTGGCAAGCCCCCCGGCTTGACGTTCCGTAGGTAAGACCATTTCCATGAAAAGCTCTGGGGTCGTATGCGGCAAAAGGCATCCCTTTAACGCTAAGAATATATTGGCGCCACTCCGGGTGCTTCTTTACGACATGATTCATCCCCTCTGCGAGAAGATTGCCAATACCCCTCCGCTCGCCGATGAGTCTGATCATCTCAATCAGAGCGTCGCCGCTACCGAAGCGAGCTGCAACGTTTTCTGTTTCTTTGCCGGTAATAAGCCCTCTTTCATAAAGTTCCATAACCAGCGCCACCGCATTCCCGGCGGAAATGGTATCCAAACCCAGTTCATCACAAAGCTGATTGGCCTTGATGATGGCGCCAAAGTCGGCAATGCCGCAGTTGGGCCCCAAAAGACCGATGGTTTCAAACTCGGCACGCGCCCTTGCCCCGGTATACGGTCCATCTTTGACTTCAAGCACTTTCCCGCAGGCCACCGGACACCGGTAGCAGGCATAATTTTTCACATAATATTTTTGCCGCATCATTTGAGCGTCAATTTGATCTCCATCTTCAAAATATGTGGTCTGAAAATTACGCGTCGGCAACGCACCCAACTCATTAATGACCTCGATGTATTGTGCAGTGCCGTACTTTGTGTGATTGGCTCTGGTAGCCTTTAAATTTTCTAGGGCCTTTTTACGGATCTGATCAATACTGTCCCTATCGGCGACCTGAATTTTTTCCGTACCAAACACGGCGATGCCCTTTAGTTGTTTTGCTCCCAGAACAGCTCCAGGGCCACCTCTCCCGAATGCACGGCTGTCAACATTGATATACGAAATTCGAACACGTCGCTCAGCAGCCGGACCGATAGATAACACCCCGGCTTTTTTCTCCCCCATTGCCTCACGCAGCAGTTGTAATGTCTCGGTGGTCGTCCGACCCTGCCAGTCATGAGCGTCTCTAAAAACAACCTCATCATTTTTGATAATGACATAGGTCCACCCGGATGAGCGGCCCTCGACAATCAAGCCGTCAAAGCCGGCCATTTTCAATTGAGGACCGAAGTTGCCGCCACAATTTGAGCAGAGGTAGCGGCCGGTCTCCGGAGATTTTGTGGCCAGCTGGAATTTGGTGGTTGAAGGCAGACTGAGACCCGTAAGCGGCCCCGTGAAAAAGAAGATTTTGTTTTCAGCATCAAACGGTTTCACATCCGGTCCGATCTCATCATAATATCTTTTGGCTGCCAGACCTCGACCACCCAATAATTTTAAAACCTCATTTTCTTTTAACGGTTCAATATGATATGTTTTTACAGAAAGATTAATCCTCAGGATCTTTCCCATGTAACCACCAGCAAACATTTGGGTCTCCTCCATTTGTAATATGGGTGGGCAAAATTACAGAGCCATCCTGCGACTCTACCCCGGTCAAATCCGCTTTGGGGAAATTTTTCAGCTGCCGCCTTTATTGATTTGAGCAACAAGGTTGCATACCTGCCGGCAATTTTCCCGAATTTCACCCCATTTCCCACCTGCAATGGTTTCTTTCTTTGCGATCCATGTGCCTCCCACCATCATCACCGTGGGCTGTGATAAATACATCTCAAGATTTTTCATGGTTACCCCGCCTGTGGGCATAAACTGAACACCTTTATGGGCATAGGGGCCTGACAGTGCCTTGATCATGGTAACGCCGCCACTCGCCTCAGCCGGAAAAAATTTTAGCACGTTCACACCAAGGCCCAACGCACGTTCGATATCGCTTGGGGTAGTTACACCCGGGATAAACGGCAAGTCTAATTTTTGGGCTTCCTTAACGATACCCGGATTTAATCCGGGCGCTACGCCGAACTGAGCACCACACTGCTTTGCCAGCTTCAGGTTTTCAACAGATAGAACAGTGCCGGCGCCCAAAATCAGGCGGGGTCTTTCCTTTTGTAGTGTGTTGATAACCGCCTGTGCCGCAGCGGTTCGAAAAGTGATTTCTGCCACCGGAAGCCCTCCCTCGATCAAAGCGTCTGCCATCGGTACTGCCGACTGCACGTCATCAATGGCAATAACCGGAATTACTCCATATTGAGCCAATGAATCGAACAGGTCCTGTTTGTTCATTCTTCTTTCCTTTTGTCATTTTGATTTAAAACGCTGATAATATTTTCAACCGCCTGGGTGGTCGCCCTGTCAACACTTTCCGTTGTAAACCCGCCGATGTGAGGTGTTGCAATTACCCGCGAATTTGACAGCATTTTGTAATCCACCGGCGGTTCCTGATCAAAAACATCGAGGGCGACTCCGGCAAGGTGCTCGCTCTCCAATGCTTCACGCACCGCCACCGGATCGACCAAAGACGCTCTGGCGGTATTGACCAGATAAGCGCCCGGTTTCATTTTTGACAGGGCTTCTTTATCGATCAGGGGTTTTCCGCTTGCCAATGGCGGACATTGCAAACTGATAATATCCGATCGTCTGAAAATATCTTCCAGTGAAACATAACTGAAATTATCCGGGAAAAACGCTGGGTCCGGATGACGTCTGAATGCAACCACCTTCATTCCCACCCCTGCAGCGAGCAAGGCGGTCCGCTTCCCAATTTCGCCGCATCCAATCAAACCCAGGGTCCGGTTTTTCAGCTCAATGCCTTTTCTCCGCTCCCACCGCTTATTTTTCAGTTGAGCATCGCTAAACGGTATGGCGCGGACCAATGCAAAGATCAGCCCAACCGTAAGTTCCGCCACTCCGTGCGCATTGGCGCCTTCAGCCCGGCAAACCTGAATACCCAATCGATTGGCCGAATCCATATCAATGTTATCAATTCCGGTTCCATTGCGGCTGATAACTTTAAGATCCTTTGCTGTCTCCAATACCTTTGCTGAAACCGTCTCAACCCCTGCAAGATATCCAACACAGCCCGGAAGCAAATCCATGAGCTCGGATTCATTCGGTTGTTTTCCCGGTGTGGAAAAAATCAGCTGACAACCCGCTTCATTTAACAGATCAAAAGCCGGATGCCCGGCGCTGGTCAATGATCTGGGGGTAATCAAGATCTTCCTCATATACATCCTCCTTGTAAGTCCGATAAAAATCAGCGCCCATTCACGGCAAAAATATATTTTTTAAACCACCGCCTGCTTGGGAAGTTTGAAACGCGCGATTCCACTGTTCAAGTTTAAAACGTCCTGTAATCAAACCGATGAGATCTATTTTTTTTGCTTCAATCAGACGAAGCGTTTTCGTATACTGCTCAATAGACTGCCGACTGGTCCCGACGACTCGTAAATAGTTATAATGGATCAGGTTGGCATTTATTGTGGTCATCGGACTTTTTTGGGGCAATCCCCCAAAAAAGTTCATTCGACCCAATGGCGCCAGACACTCCAGTGCCTGGTTGTGAGCTGACGCTACAGGACAGGCAATGACAGCCACATCAGCACCTTTGCCATCTGTTTCATCCAGTACAATCTCCTTTAGCGTTTCTTTGGCCGGATTGACCGTAATATCAACACCAAAGGATTTAACGTCTTCAAGCCGCTGTTCTGAAATATCCGAAACAATCACCTTGGCGGCACCCATTTTATTGGCAAGCAGCGAATGCATGATTCCAATTGGCCCGGCACCGACAATGAGAATCGTTTCACCAAAAGAGAAGCTCGTGTATTCCAGGCTGTTGAAGCAACAGGATAGTGGCTCGTTTAAAGCAACCTGCTCAAAGTCTATGTCTCCCTTGAGAGTAATAATATTACCCTGTATGATTGCTTTTTCCGGAAGTACGACATATTCCGCAAAACCGCCATCAATCCCGATGCCAAAGGCAACATAATTATGACAAAGATGAAAATTTCCCCGCGTGCATTGGAAACAGGTTCCACAATGAATATTGGGAGCGACCGCCACGGGCATCCCTGGTTTCAAGCCACTCACACCCGAAGATACCTCCTCGATGACACCCGCCATTTCATGACCGAGAATGCGATTTGTACCACCTGGAATCAGATGATGCCCGTGTTGAATAATCCTCAAATCCGTACCGCAAATCGCTGCCGCTTTAACCCGAAGCAGCGCTTCGCCGGTTCTGATTTCAGGATCCCCGATGGTCTCGGCATCAATATTTTGAATATTTTTGTAAACAATTGCCTGAATATTAAACCCTCCATGATAAACGATGTGTCAAATGGTCACATTATATGTGACGTCGCTGTCCTTCCCGTTTATTAAAAATATGAATGAGACCATCAATAGTCTCCTCGTAATCCTTAAAATAATCATCATATAACCGCACACTCTTCTTGTTTGGTTCTAAGATTGCAACCGTCTTGTTGATCTCCAATACCCTTTTGCCTAAATCCGTAATATCGCCGACAGAAGCCGCCGCGATCAAGGCCGACCCCAGCGTACCAAATTCCCGTTCAGGTAAGACCGCATACGGTACACCCATACAGTCTGCCTTGATCTGACAGAACAGCGGGGACTTTGAACCGCCACCGATGGTCTTAATGCAGTCCAACCCGGTATCAGGATAGAGTCGTTTAAAATTGTTGATGTAATGTCGGTATTCAAATGCAATGCCTTCCAAAACGCTGCGATACAGGTGCTCTTTTTTGTGCCTCCAGTTCAGCCCGGCCCAGCTTCCTTTGAGGTTCGGCTCGTACGGGAAATTTCTTCCCGCGTAGTGAGGACAAAAGATGATTCCATCTGATCCCACCGGCACTTCAGCCGCTTTTTCATTCAACTCTCTAAATATTGTCTCTTTATCTGCCGATGAATCTCCAAACGCCTCCGCAAACCATTCGATACAAAGCCCGCCGCCATTGATGTAAGCCAGTGAATACCAACACCCATCGATAACACTGCGACATGACAGCATGGCCGCCTTTTCCACGTCCGGCCGGAATTCGGCGCTGCAAAAAGTTAATACCGAAGCTGTACCGGCGGTATCAACGCATTCTCCGGGGATAACCAAACCGGCGCCCAAGAGCCCCGCGGCGGTGTCGCCACACCCGGCAGCAATGGGAAGACCCGGTTGTAATCCCATCTTTGAGGCATATTCACTGGTCAAAAAACCGACTACCTCAGTGGGAGATACAATCCGCGGCAGTTTATCCATATCCACATCAAACCGCGAGCAGAGTTCATTTGACCATGATCTGTTTTTGTTGTCTGCCAGATTGGTAAAATGGAGGTAAGTATAATCAATAAAGGCGGATTCCGCCTTCAACCCGGCAAATTTTCCGGCGATAAAGACCGAAGGCTCAATAAATTTGGCGGTCTTGTCATAAATATCGGGTTTTTCTTCCTTCCACCATAGCAGTTTCGGCCCAAAGAAAAACCCCGGCGCTGAACCGGACAGGCGGATCACATCCCCCTTGTATCGATTCATTTCTTCAATCTGGTCACCACATCGGATATCAAGCCAACTGTCGTAATGGGTGGTCGCCTCCCAGTTTTCATCGATTGCCATCAGCCCTGCCATCTGCCCGTCGATCGCCACTACCGTTACTTCGTCATCGCCCAGCGCACTCACCGCCTCCTGGATGGCACGCATTGTCTCCGATAGCATTTCAGCGGGTTTTTGCTCGGTCAAGCCGGGTTCAGGATGGTAAAGTATTGAAGGCACATAGGATTGAGATTTCAAATTACCCTCGCGGTCGAATATCGATGCTTTGACCCCCGTGGTACCGACATCCACACCCAAATACGTTTTCACGATTTCAATCCCCGCGTTGCTGCGATAAAAGCAAAAATCTTAAAAGAGATTTTCAAGATAGCTGTTACTCCCATTTGGGATTATTTATAATGTTGGGGCTCCCGTCCTCTTCAACAACCATTTTGTGAAACCCTGTGGTTTCGATGGTTTTGTAATCGTGCCCGGCGTCCCCTCTAAAACAAAAAAATGTGATAAAAGGATCGTTTCCGATATTGATGCTGCGATGGGCAAAACGTTTTGGAACGTATACCGCGTTTCCGGGGGCAACTTCCTTGTAATCCCATTCGCCTTCAGGATTTTCCATCAGCATGTAACCGTGGCCCTGAAGACAATAATATACTTCAGCGGTTTCAAGAATATTGTGAAAATGGCCCTTGGTCATAAAATATTCTCCGCCGACCTTCCCCGGGTATGTAATGCTTGTACCAAATGCCAAATCGCCGGCATCCGCCGGCATCTCCGATTCATAAAATTCATACACCAGTGGATTATGACTGGCGATCATTTTTTCAGCTTCTTGATGATCCTTAAAGATGTTCTTGATATCCGCAAGATATCTTTTTGAGCTTTGCCTCTCGTTTGAGAGTCCATCCGTTAAGCTGAAGAAGATTGAAACCGCCTGATCAATGACTTCTTTTTCCATTGTTCTGCCTTATGCTTAAGTGGGAATTCCGCCATCTGTTCACGCACCAATAGATATAGGCCGTCTTTCCCTGATTGACCGGTTGCCGGCATTGACGACCATGACGGCCATCTTACCATCTATACCTGTTACCACGGGTTCCCGGTCTTCTATAATGCAGTGGATAAAATCCGTGTCTTCCAAGAGATAGGCTTCGATAAACAGATCACGCCAGCTTTTTATCACCGGTTTGGCGATACCACCGGGCTGACAACAGGTTACAACTGAATTTTCTTCGAGCCGCCCTACAAACATCACCCCTTCTGTCCCGAGTATCTCGACCCGGGCATCGTACCCGTAACCGACCGAAACGGCGCCATCAATGAATCCTTGCATACCGTTTACAAATCGAGCGCTGAGAATGACGTTGTCGTAAAAATCAGGAAACGCATCTCTTGCCTCGGGGCACCTGTAGTTTCCGGCAATCGCATAGACTTCCTTAAATTCGCTTTCGGTAAACCACCTGAGCGTATCAATATCATGGCTATTGACTTCAGCCAGTGGACCGTTGCTTTTTTCGATATCATACTGCCAGCTCTGCGGCGTACTGGGCCCGTGGGTAAGCGATTTTACGAGAACAACATCTCCGATGTCACCGGCTTCAATCCGTTGTTTTGCGGC
>CAZSON010000139.1:0-7752 GCA_964608375.1 uncultured Desulfobacter sp.
CCTCTAGATTTCAAGAAGATTGGCAAACGGCTATAGACCTATTCAGAGATGCCGGAGCCGTGATGACGACAACCGAAATCGTCATATTCCAATGGATCTGTCGTTCAAATACCGATGAATTTAGAAAAATGTTGCCTGTTGTTAAGTGAGTGATCAGGTTTCACATCTTAGATTTCCGTTCCTGGGTGAGAATATGAAAAAAAAGGTACTTTTGGTAAGCATGCCGTTTTCAAGCGTTCGCTATCCCTCTGCAGCGCTGAGCCAACTGAAATCCCTTTTGGGACGGGAAGGGGTGCCATGTGACGTTGCCTATTTGAACATCTTCTTCCAGGCATATATCGGTCAGCCTGAAATCTACGAAGCAATTGCCGATCTCATCATGGTAGGGGAATGGGTGTTTAGTGAGGAGCTGTTTGACGAAAAGTGGGCACAATCAGACCGAAGAAGAATTGAAACCCTTGAGGCTCCGTTGCTGCCAGGTGGATTCAGGGAAAAAGGATTTCAAGAAATGATGCGCGACCTTAGCGCCATGGCGGGACCTTTTCTCAAGGAATGCATGGATAAAATCAGATGGGAAAATTATCATGTTATCGGATTTACCTCGCTATTTAGTCAACATGTTTCCTCCCTGGCGTTGGCGCGTCGCATAAAAGAACGGTGGCCGGAAAAAATAATTGCGTTCGGAGGTGCAAATTGCGAGGAGGAAATGGGCCGCGCGCTTCTCAGGTTATTTCCATTTGTTGACTGGGTATTCAACGGGGAAGCCGACCTCTCCCTTCCTCAGGCTGTTTCGCAATGGTTTGCCGGCAAGCCGCCAGAAGGGATTGCGGGAGTTGCCTATCGCCATGAAGGACAAATTATCGAACAGGATACCGGTCGATCGCCGGAAATGGACACCCTCCCCTATCCAGATTTCGATGACTATTTTATGGCGCTGAAAAAATGGGCGCCGACCTATTTGCAATCGGTTCCCATTTCTCTCGAGTTTTCGCGGGGGTGCTGGTGGGGGAAAAAATCACAATGTACTTTTTGCGGTTTGAATTGCAGAACATTGAACTTTCGTCGGAAAAGCCCTGGTCGGGCCGAGGATGAGATAAAGACCTTGACGGCTCGATACAAGGTAGACAAAGTGATTCTTACCGATTCTATTATCGACATGAGTTTTTTCAAAACTCTTTTGCCCGCCCTAGCAGATTGGGGCGGATTGGAAGAACTTTTTCTCGAAGTGAGGGCCAACCTCAATCGCGAGCAGGTCCGTATGTTGAGATCTGCCGGCGTAAAATTGTTTCAACCGGGTATTGAGAGTCTCGACAGCGAAATATTACAGCTTATGCATAAGGGGACCACTCTTTTGCAAAACGTTCAATTTCTTAAGTGGGCTCGAGAATTTGGTGTCTATCCCACCTGGAATCTCCTTTATGGATTCCCGGGAGAAAACGCTGAAGCCTATCGCCGGATGGCTTTGCTTGTTCCTTCAATCGTGCATTTGTGTCCTCCGATCAGTGTAAGCCCCGTATTATTGGTTCGTTTCAGTCCTCTCTTTGAACAAAGTAGGGAAAGGGGACTGCAAAATGTTAGGGCCCACACCGGTTACCGGGCATTTTATCCTTTCGATCAGGAAGATTTAGATGCGCTCGCATATTTTTTCGATTATGATTTGCCCGACAAGGAAAAAACACCATCGTACATCAATCCGCTGAAGGAACAGGTCGCGATTTGGAAACAAGGCTGGAAACACGCCAAACCACCTTTTTTGACTTTTGACCGCCTACCCGGAGGGAAAGTCGTTATTTACGATTCGCGGTCGCTGGGCCAAAGCCACCGAGTGGAACTTGAAGGAGAGATAGCCAGGGTCTATCTAGCCTGCAATACAATTCGATCGTTCGAGGCGTTGGTAAAAGAGATTGATAAGGGGGGGAATAAAAATAGTTCCAGCCATGATCCGCTGCGCCATCACCTTGATGAGTTGGTCGCACAGCGCCTTATGCTTCATGAAGATGATCATTATCTTAGCCTGGCCATGCGGCCCGAAAGAAAGATGGAAGTCTCTGAAGAATGGTAAGTTACTGAATGCTTTCATCCCTGCGGCGCAGAAATTCAGTGAAACGCTCCGGTTCCGGAAGTTCGAACTTTACGTCATCCAGGCTCTCAGGAATAGGAAACCGGCCATAGGCGTGACAGGCCGCCACCGCTGCGTGGATATGTTCGGAGGGCGTATCCCCTGGAATTTGGTTTAAATAGACTGCACAGCGACCGTCTCTGGCCATGGCATCGATATAAAGTCTGATCCTTTCGACGATCGCTTCAACAGGACCTTCCTTTAACACCGTGGCATCCATGCCTGCGGTCAGATAAGCATTATGCTTTTGGGCGAACGCCTTGATTCTATTAGGACCCAGTTTAAAGAGATCGGGATCGAGGACACTGAGAAAGCCGGGACACGCTTTAAGCTTTAATGCCATAAAACGTTCCGGAAAGCCCGGATCACGACCGGTTGCATCTCCCCAGTTCCCCCTTGTGACCACTTTTTTACCTAAATGTTGGCGAAGGCGACCCGCATAGCGGACTACAAATTCTTCCATTATTTTTAAGTTGATCAGCGGCGGTGATGCCCAGGCATCGTTTCCATCCGCCAGCGCATCCGGTTGTGCAATTTCACTTCGCATGGCTTGAATAAAAGGGGCAAGAACCTTGTCACAAAGAAATTCAAATAAGCGGTGAGCAAAGGCCGGGTTCGTCTCAATGTCCATGATAAGGTTTTCATAGCCTCTAACATTAACAGCCAGGCTGAAGGGCGCACAGAAATAGACCCGGGCGGGTCGACCGGTCAACTCGATGAATTTTCTGTTGACTTCATGTACCCAGGGCATTCGGCCTGATTTATATGGATCAGGGATTCGGATTTTATCCAAACTGGCCGGCGAATCGATCAAAGGCTCTGCGCGATCAACATCGGGGATGCAGCCTGGGGGGTAAACAATTTTTTGTCCCATGGCTTCGGCCTCTATATTGTACACATCCCAAGTGTTGTTGGGCGCATCAAATCCGTAGTATTCAGTTACCAAGAGCTGGACCCGGACAAAGGTATCGGCATCGGTAAAAAACCGTCTTGTAGAAACCCCGGCCAAACGGGCGGAATGATCATTGCACTGGGCGGCAATGATTACGCGTTTTTTTTGAGAAGATGCGCTCATCTGAGCTGCCTCCTTGATTTATGATTTCGCACTATTTTAAATTTTTACCATCTCATATCGGTATCTATCAAGCAAGGGACAAAAATTCATTTTACAACCTATAATATATTGTGTATACTTCTACTCTGCGATTGATGCTGGTTTTAAGATAGAAACCATTTAAAGTAAAAAGCAATGGAGGTTAAAATGGATTTTGATTTTAAAGGCGCTTTACCACAAAAAGTTGAAATGCTTGAGCTTTTGCTCAGGGATGGGTTGCAACATGTCGATACAGCGATATCCACGGAAGCAAAATTGTGGTACGCGGAATATTTTGTCAGAGCGGGGTTTAAAAAAATAGAGGTCACGAATTTTGGTCACCCCAGGCTTTTGGTTCAAAGCAGGGATGCGGAGGAAATTTTAGAAGCGGTTCACAAGTTGGAGATAGTAAAGGAAGAAAAACCACACCTAAAATGCTACGGTATGACCCGAAAGGCCTTTGAGCGAGCTGCGGATATGGCTCAGAAGGGATATCCGCCCAGCAGCGTGGCGTTTACCATATCCACCGAAGACCTTCACTGCCGCCGCAATGCAGGGCGAACACGGGAAGAGTATAAAAATGAAATTCCTGAATTTGTAAAGATTGCTCAGGCCAACGGGTTTGAGACCGACATGGCCCTTGCCTGTGTTTATGGTTCACCCCTGGCCGGACCGGTACCGATAGAACACACGTTTGAACTGATGGATTGGGGCCTTGACCAGGGTATCAAACATTTTACGCCGTGTGATACCACCGGAGAATCCAATCCCACCAGGTCATATGAATATATGGCAGCCCTTGTTAATCGCTATGGGAAATACGATGACAAGATCAAGTTCCGCGTTGCTCATTTCCATGAATGCCGCGGGATGGCACTCCCCAACACCATGGCCGCGATTATGGCTGGCGCCCGTCTTATCGAAACTTCCCTGGGGATGGGAGGCGGACAACCGGCGTTTATGGTCGATGGTGTTCCAGGAAAGGGAAGCGGACCCATTTATACCAATTCCTGGGAAGTGGGCAACTGTCCGACCGAAGATTGTATCGTGATGCTGGATGAAATGGGAATCGACACCGGACTTGACATTGAACTCATGCTGCAGATCGGAAGAGTGTTTGAATGGACCATGCAAAAAACACTTCCGGTATGGACCACCAAGGCGGGTCGACCGATCCGGTATCCTGTTAAATGGAATATCCCGGGCAATGATTTGAAATATATACCCCCTTACGGCCCACCACAGATGCTGTGGGCCGATCCCTCACGATACGAACCGGCCTCTGAAGAATTCATTCAAAAGGAGTTTGAGGGCCGTGATTATCGATGGGGAAAGTGTTCGGCGGGTGATGATTCATGGTGTAAACTTTAAAGACGATTTCTGAAACCGACCCAAAAGTTCGGTTATTAAAACCGAAAGACAGTAAGAAAGACCCCACAGTCTGCAGTGGGGTCTTTGTTTATATATTTCTTTCCTGATTTTCCCAGTAAGGTTTTTTAAGAATACGTTTTAAGACCTTGCCGGTAGCTGTTCGCGGGAAGTCATCTACAAAATCGACAGAACGGGGACGTTTATAACCTGCGAGATGATCTTTGCAATAGTCTAAAAACTCTTCCTCATCAATCGTTTGCCCCTCTTTCAGGATCACCACCGCTTTGACCTCCTCACCCCAATGTTCATGGGGCACACCAAATACCGTCACCTCAGACACTTGGGGCAACTTGGAGATCACCTCTTCAATTTCAGCCGGGTAAATATTTTCACCACCGCTGATGATCATGTCGTGTTTGCGGTCCGCCAGATAATAATAGCCTTCCTCATCAAAATAGGCGATGTCTCCGGGTGAGGACCACTCACCGTCAATCGATCGTTTGGTTTTGGCTTCATCCTTATAGTATCCGATGAAAGCGGAACGGGCCTTGGCCCACAGAACCCCCAGTTTTCCCGGTTCGGTGACAACATTTCCCTCTTCATCAATCAGCTTGATATCTATTCCAGGATTGGGCTGTCCGATGCTGCGAATTTTTCGCATCTGGTCCTTGTGACGCAACGTTGTCAGTGCGCCGGTTTCTGTCGACCCGTAGCCTTCACTGAACCGCACATTTTTAAAGAACTCAAGAGCTTCTTCTTTGGTATTGGTCAGCAAGGGGGCCGAAGAGGACCCTAGCGAAGTCAACGAGCCCATGTCATACCTATTCTTGACTTCATCGGGGAGCGACAGAATTTTAATAATCATGGTCGGTACCATCGAACTGGTGGTAACTTTTTCCTCATCTATGAGCTGCAATACCTTTTCCGGATCAAATTGTCCGGAAGGAAAGATGACATTGGTACCTCCACACCAAAAGGTAATCAGGGTGGCCCAGACACTATTGGAATGGCAAATAGGAATAATGGCCAACATAACCCGCTTGGATAAATCGATATGCTTTTTCCCTGCCGTACGGACGAAGATGTTTTTGATAATATCCAATGTCCCCCGAGTGGTATTCATCGCCCCTTTTGGAAATCCGGTGGTGCCGGATGTATACCCGAAATAGAAAATATCGTTTTCTTTTTGATCGACATTTTCCGGTTCATCTCCTGGGCAGCCTGCAATGAAATCTTCATAGTTCAGATAGCCTTCAGGCATTAATTCTTTGGGTGAAACAATAATGATATTTTCTTTCTTAACCATAGGGATATTGTTCGGATCAAGCTTTTCAAACAATTCAATTCCGATGAAAAGACCCACGGAATCCGAGTTGTTGATTATATATTCAAGCTCGGCCGGAACCAAACGAAAATTGACCGGAACGGAAATAAGGGCGGCCCGTATCAAACCATGATAGATTTCCAGAAACTCGATATTGTTATACATGAGGATTGAGATTTTGTTCTGGCGCTGAAATCCTTTTTTAAGCATTGCATGCGCAAGTTGATTCGCGCGGGTATTCAGCTCCGCATAGGTCACACGTTTATCTTCAAAAACAGCTGCTATTTTTTCGGGGTTACGCCACGAGTTGATTCTTAAGCCATCGGCTATATTCACTGCAACCTCCTACTGAATCGATTATGCCCCTTATAAAAAAGGGGCATAATCCCATAGGTTGTTAATTTTATTTTCTTTCCAAAGTCAGACCAAAACCCATACCGCCGCCGATGCAAAGTGTAGCCAGACCCTTTTTATAATCTTTGCGATTCATCTCCATGGCCAGGGCGTATGTGATTCTGGCCCCCGTACAGCCGATCGGATGCCCTATGGAGATACCGCCGCCATTGACATTGGTCTTTTCCCAATCCATTCCCAGCTCCCGCATACAGGCGAGGGTCTGCGAAGCGAAGGCTTCATTCAACTCGGTGCATTGAACATCATCGAGTGTCCATCCGGCTTTTTTCAGGGCCAGTCTTACGGCAGGCATCACCCCGCATCCCATATAAGCCGGATCAACCGCACCTGCAGCATACGATTTGATGTAAGCCAACGGTTTAAGGCCCAGCTCATCCGCTTTTTCTTTGGCCATCACGAGCACAGCAGCCCCCGCGTCATTTATTCCGGAAGCATTACCCGCCGTGACAGTGCCGTCTTTCTTAAAAAAAGGTCTTAGTTTGGCCATCTTTTCCAAATTCGTATCCATCGGTCTTTCATCCACCTCAAAAATAAGCGGATCACCTCTTCGCTGGGGAATAGTCACCGGTGTAATCTCATCCTTCACGGTTCCGGCAGCGATTGCCGCACGGGCACGTTGATGGCTGTCGAGGGCCAATTGGTCCTGATCTTCGCGGCTTATCTGGTATTTTTCACTAATGTTTTCCGCGGTGACACCCATATGGTAGTCATAAAAAAGTTCCCAAAGGCCATCATGCACCATCAGATCAACCGCTTCGGCATTAAACATCCTGGCCCCATCCCGCAATTTTGGCAGCACATAGGGGATTAAGCTCATATTTTCCATCCCGCCGGCCACGATCACATCTGCATCACCGGCTCTGATAGCCTGCGCCGCCAGTGCAATCGCCTTTATTCCGGACGCACAGACCTTATTGATTGTTGCCGCCGGGGTCTCTTTTGGCAAACCTGCATAGATGGTCGCCTGGCGCGCAGGATTTTGACCCTGCCCGGCCTGAACCACATTACCCATCAGAACCTCATCTATTTCAACCTCCTGGTGGGCGTCATCCCAGTCCATATATCTTTTCTCAAGTTCCAGGATACCGACATCTTTCAGCCGGTCAGGTCCGGCATCGACCATGTATGCGGTCGGTTTTGGCCTTAGGCCGACCCTTTTCAACGACTCCTTTATGCATGCTGCTCCCAGTTGAGCCGCAGGAATGTCCTTTAAAGTTCCCTGAAAGTTTCCCACCGCTGTTCTGGCACCACTTACGATTACAGCTTCTCTCATGACATCTACCTCCTTAATTCAATATTATAAAAAAAATATGTAGATAAACCGGGCAACAAAGGTTCCGCCCAACTTTAGAAAACCATAAGGTTTAACTTTCTTTTTGTAACCGTTCACAGTTGTCGGTTCACAGTTCACAGTTTTTTCAATGAACTATG
>CAZSON010000140.1:0-7691 GCA_964608375.1 uncultured Desulfobacter sp.
GCCGGGATTATCATGACCTTGATTTTTCTAACGGTGGAACTGACGGTCCTCTATTTCTTTTATGGAATTCAGTAAAATCGACGTGAATTCGGTAACATTCTTTCTCACATATAATGATTATCAAACAGTATTGAATGGATAATAAACCTTATATTGTGTACTCTCGGTCAAACCTAATTTTCATTGTGATGCCTGAATCGGACTTCAAATTTTCTTGAAATATAGATAGATCCTTTGCTAATCTTAATTTTTTTGTGCAACTAGATTTGACAGCCTTGAAGGATGTCAATTTTAAGGTTCACCCGTTCATATTTTGGATACTCTTATGGTAGAATCAAAAGCTCTTGAAATCAATTTGGCCAGTTACCAGGTGGATGTCACCATAAATCCCAAATATTCAGTCCTGCAGGAGGTGATGTCCAAATATTACGGTCTAACGGAGAGATTGAATATTTTTTTAAAAGAGCTTTCCCATCCGTATAAAAACTGGCAATTCATCCTTAAGGAAGCCAGAATCTATGCGCTTGATTATTTTGATCTTATTAAAAATCATCCTGACGGCGAAAATGCCGCCAGATTGTTTTTCGATATTTTTTCCCATGCCATTCAATCAACAACCCATTTAGACGTTAAAAGCGACGCGGTTGATAACTATCTCCTGTTTCTTCAAAAATTTATAAAAGATGCTGAATCTGATTTTAAAAAGTTTGAACCGCTCATCAATGGTGCTTTTAAAGAAATAAGAAATTTCGAGGACCGGCATTTCTTCTTTTTTGTTAAAAGCTATTATCAGATTAAACGGCTTGCGGAATTTCTTTTATATTATCCTTCCGAGGTCATTTCAGATTTTGAGTCAATAAATCTTCTTTTAATCAAATACTTTCAACGCACCTATACCTACTGGCTGAAAGAGATTGATCCCCAATCCTGGTTCGAAGAAGAGGCCGGCGAAATACCGAAAAAAAATATTTTACCAAAAATCTTTCACGATATTTCACATCGTCGGATCAAACAATGGGATGTCCGATTGACACAGCTCGAACAAAGCAAAAACATCGCATCACGAGATATCTTAAGCGACCTCCTATCCCTTCCGGGTTATAACAAGATCGTTGAAACGTACAGAGAACTTCCCAAAAGGTTATTTGACGCGGGTATACAAAGTGGACGGGGGAACCAATGGAAAGTGATATTTCTTTTTCATATTATGAACATCTCCGGTCTATCGATGATATACGAGGAGTCTTTAAGGGATATTAATCGAACATTGAGCTGGCTGATCGCTAATGAAAACCATCGAAATATAGAAGAATTAATCCAAAAAACATTCTCTATTTTAAAAAAACAGACAGAGATGTTTCCCAGCACAGCCCTGAATTGTATGCTAAACGTGGGGAAGGGGGTTTACAAAACCGATGAGAGAGATCTCGTCAATTTTTTTACCGACGCTTTGATTGATCTGGGTTTTCAGACTCCCAGGATCTCCGGTGTTGGAAATGATTGGCAGATCAAAGCGAACAAGACCCATCTAATGAACATTCGAACCTGGTTTGAGCTGATTGAACTTAATCCCAAATGGTCCACCAGACTTCTTTCCCCGCTGATCATCTATCTCTCCTTATGCGGTGTTTTTATCAAGGACACCGACCTGTTCCCCCGTGATATCACCCGATTATTAAACAGTCCGATTGAGCCTGTTTATAACCTTGTTAAGCAGCTTTTCCGGCTGTTTCCGGTATTTTTCAATGATATAGGCGCAGAAGGGAGATTGAGAGACATCTCAACAAAGATTGATGAAATCAATAACCGAAAAGACGTGCTTATTCATTTTCTGCGAAAACAGAGTCACGTTGAAAGCAGTAATCAAATCCTTGATTTCATGGAAGCCACGCTGAATTTCTGGAAAACCGGTAAGATTGATTTCGTCAAAGCCTTTGTTCCGCCGAGCATTTTCAGTCTGATCGATTCAAAAGGCCCCTATATCGACGGTGTCCATAGAGTCATGCAGCATTTACAGGAAATGGGGCTTACTACATTTGAAGATCTCTTTAATATCCATGAACAAAAGCTAAAAAATTATCTGGGTGAAATTTCAGATGCATCTGAAACAGATATTGAAAAAGTGGAACTTGCCATACAATTTTACAAACTTTTAAAACAGAAATACAGCCTCGGCTTTATTGAAAATGACTATTACCTTGCTCAGCTTGAAACCGAGGCTTTACCGAATCTAAACAAGCTCAAAAGGGCGCTCTCTGAATCTGATATGATGAAACAACTCCTGATGCTGCTAAATTACCTTGCGTCGTTAAGATCTTTAATTCTATCTCCCCAGTCATATGAAATTAATGAAGACATTTATAAAAAAAGACATTTTACCACAGATATCCCCTCGATGTATGGAAGTTACCACGAATTGAAGTTTGATGCCCTGGGCCTCACATTTCGGATTGAAACTTTGATCAATGTCCTTTTTGAAGAGCTTATCCAAAATTTCGATTTTAACCTGATTACAAAAGCCACCTTCTTTCAGGTCTACGATCTGCTCATTTTATTTGATAAGGCTTTAAAATTGGATGGTATTTTATCGCTCGAAATCGAACGTCAACTCGACCTCCTGTCACATTCATTAGAAGCAAAAGGATTTACATTTACCCAGTATCTAGACATCTTCAAAGGACTTGCCAAGGCGGTATCAAATATCACCACCGATTATTTCAATAACATCCACGAACAAAATCTCACAAAAATTCTATCTCAAGTGTCGATCGACCAGCTGTTACCGAAATATCTATCGCATGAGGACCTCATTAACCATGAAAGGTTAAAAAATAGAATATCAGAGATTTTTTTCCGCGACAGAATCGCCCTTTCACTGGGGCTGCAGCAGCTCGATCTGTTTTTAAGCCGGATACTCAACACACTTTTTCACCAGTCAGATAGACTCGCCAAGAATAAACTCCATAGACTGTTGAACTATGACCCTGAGCGGGCAATGATGTCGATCTTTGAGCCTAAAAGCCGCATTTCGGGGAGCATATATCTGGGGAACAAAGGGTTTAATATCGTCAAACTGAAAAGTTTTGATTTTCCGGTTCCTCCAGGTTTTATCATTACAACCGAGGCATTTAGGTGCAAAGAGATCATCGACGGTTTTGAACCGGCAGAGTTAAATTTTAAAGATCAAATCCGTAGTTATATTTCCGCCTTACAGCGGGTAACAGGAAAGATGTTTGGCCATTCAAAAAACCCTCTCCTATTTTCCGTGAGAAGTGGATCTTCCATTTCCCAACCTGGCATGATGGACACATTCCTAAATGTGGGTATCGACGAAGATATTGCAACCGGTATTGCGGATCGTACCGGTAACACCTGGTTTGCCTGGGACAACTACCGACGTTTTCTCCAAAGTTATGGCATGGCCTTTGCAATTAAAAGAGATGATTTTGATGCCATCATGGGAGGTTTCAAGCAACGCCTTGGAATTTCATACAAGAGGGGATTTACCGGCAACCAGATGAAAAAAATAGCACTTAGCTATAAAAAAATGATAAAAGATGTCGGGATCGATATTGTTGAAAATCCCTTTGATCAGCTGATTGTGATCATCAAACGGGTTTTCCATTCCTGGGAATCATCGAAAGCAAAAACATACCGCAAGATAATGGGTATTTCAGATGACTGGGGCACAGCCGTTACTGTTCAGTCGATGGTATATGGAAATAGTTCTCAGCAATCCGGAACAGGCGTCTTTTTTACTCACAATCCAAGATGGTCAGGGGATACATTGAGATTATGGGGTGATTTTACCCTTCAGAATCAAGGTGAAGATGTGGCTTCAGGGCTTGTCACTACCCTCCCCATCTCGATTGCTCAGCAGGAAATTGAACTGCGCGATACCGATGTGACACTTGAAACCGTCTTCCCTGAGATCTATACGGAGTTAAAAGCCTGGGCAAACGATCTGATTTATAAAAAGGGATGGAGCCCGCAGGAAATAGAATTCACATTTGAAAGCCCTTCGAAAAATGATCTGTTCCTGCTGCAATCCAGAGACATGATAATGAGGGAGCGGGAAAAGGTTTTTACATTTGATCTTAAGGAAAAGACAGACAATAAACGATTGGGACATGGCATTGGCGCCGGTGGCGGTGCAATGAGCGGCCGGGCCGTTTTCAGCCTGAAAGAAATCGACAAATGGAGAACCAAAGAACCCAATACATCCCTGATACTCGTACGATCCGATACTGTTCCCGATGACATTCGAGAGATTTATGCGGCTGACGCCCTCTTGACTGCAAGGGGCGGCGTGACATCTCACGCCGCGGTGGTTGCGCACCAGTTAGGGAGAACCTGCGTTGTCGGGTGTGGAGATCTGCTATGCAATGAAAAAGAAAAATATTGTCTTTTCAATGAGATAATCATAAAATCAGGGGATCATATCAGTATTGACGGTCAGGAGGGTTCTATATACGCCGGCCTCCTGGAGGTCGCTGAAAATTGAATTTAATGTCTGAATTTTGCTAACAAAATGGAACATACCAGGCAAAATAGCTCTCAAAAAAAGAAGCGAAAACTCGGCATAAACGGATTCGGTCGGATTGGAAAACTTACAGTCTGGGATCACGTACAGCGAAAATATTTTGATGAACTCATCGTCAATATCGGCCGGGAGGCCGGCACTTCGGTAGAAGATCTCGCTCATTATATGGAGAGGGACTCAACATATGGGATGCTCCACCGGTTTCTGTATGGCTGTCAGGCAAAACCGGTTATCTCTGACCTGAATCATACAAACGGGTGCATGGTGGTTGATGGCGTTCGCGTGCGATTTTTAAGGACCGATCGAAATCCGGCTGAAATTGGTTGGCAAGATCAAAATGTCAAGCTGGTGGTTGATACAACCGGGCAATTTTTAGACCCCACCCTTGCGGCGGATTTTCCCCAAGGGGCGCTGAGAGGCCATCTATATTCAGGCGCCGAAAAAGTGATCGTATCCGCTCCTTTTAATATCATGGATAAAAGCAAAGAAATACCAGATGATGCAGTGACCACCGTTATGGGGATCAATCCTCATGACTATGATCCCAGACGTCATAAATTTGTTTCTAATGCATCCTGTACCACAACCTGCCTTGCACATATGATAAAGCCGATTCTCAACTTTTTCGGGCCAAAAAAGATGTTGTCAGCTTCCATGGCCACGGTTCATGCGGCTACAGGTTCTCAGATGGTTTTGGACCGTCTACCAAAAGCCGGCAAAAGTGATCTGCGCAAAAACAGAAGCATCATGAACAATATCATCCTGACCACGACCGGTGCGGCTAAGGCGCTCAGTCTGGTGATTCCCGAGATGGAACATATCGGCATCATTGCAGAATCGGTAAGGATTCCCACTTCCACAGGCTCTTTGATTATACTGGTGATGAATCTTCAGGAAGAAATTTCCGGGAATCCGATAAAAAAAGAAATGATAAACCAAATTTATAGTCAGGTTGCATCCGACGATTCAGATGGTTACCTTCATTACACTGATAAGCAAAACGTGTCAGGGGATATTATCGGCACACCCAAAGCCGCTGCGATCATAGAGGGTCACGAAACACACACACGGACCGCAGAGGTAACCATTGATCTGAAGCATGTCCCAGGAATTGATAAGGATATTATTTTTTCATTAAAAAACAATGTCATCCGAATACCGGTAACCCAGGTTGTGGTTTATGGCTGGTATGATAATGAAATGGGTGGTTATGTACACATGCTGGGAGATAGAGTCGTTTCGATTGCAGATAATTTGTAGGCGAAATAGCCGGAAAAATTTAAATTTGTGAAGACTCGCCACAAATAAAAGGATAACTTTCATGAATAAAAAAAATGGCGATCTGTCCCCGAAAAATAAAAAAGTCATTTTTGATACTAGCTGCTGACCATCCGAGGAAAAGGCTCAGTTGAGCCTGCCCAGTCTTAAACAATCCTTTGTAACGGGTGCAGTTCAAACATCAATGGGACAGTTGCCGCAAGTTAAACCCTCGCTGCACTGGCCGGATCACTGGGGCGCTATTAAGGCCAGGTGGGGTATCGGCCGCATGAACTATATGCTCGACCCCGGACTCTATGCGCTGGGAAATCCAGGACCCGAAAGTTCTGTATTGGTGACCGGCAATTACAAAATGAGTTTTGATCGGTTGCGCGAAGCATTGGGCGATCGGCATGTATGGATATTGGTTCTGGATACCAGGGGAATCAATGTCTGGTGTGCGGCGGGTAAGGGAACATTCGGAACCGAGGAACTGCTCCAGCGTATCGAATCGAGTGGATTGGCAAACATCGTTTCTCACCGCAAACTGATTTTGCCGCAGTTAGCAGGTCCCGGCGTTGCGTCGTATAAGGTAAAAAAACTTTCGGGCTTCAGGGTGGTTTACGGCCCGATAAAGGCTGCCGATTTACCGCATTTTATGGATGCGGGCCTAAAGGCCACGCCAAAGATGAGACTAAAAACCTTCCCTACCCGGGAAAGGGTGGTCCTGATCCCGGTCGAGCTAGTCAGCGCTCTCAAATGGACCCTGTTGATCCTTCCGGTATTTTTTTTACTCGGGGGTTTGGGTGGAACAGGTGGATTCTGGTCCAATGCATTACATGACGGTCTTTTCGCCGTGTTGTCTCTGCTGGTCGCCCTCACGACCGGTGCGGTTCTGACGCCTCTGTTGCTGCCATGGCTACCTGGGCGTGCTTTCTCACTAAAAGGATTCTCTTTGGGCCTCATCGCTGCGATCGTTTTGGTCTTTTTTAGAACCGGAACCGAAGCGTTGTGGCAGAATCGTATCGAAAATTTGGCCTGGTTTTTTCTAATCCCGGCTTTCTCCGCATATTTAGCAATGAATTTCACTGGTGCTTCCACTTATACTTCGCTTTCAGGGGTAAAAAAAGAGATGAAATGGGCACTCCCGATGCAAATCATTGCAGGAGGTATCGGTTTATTCCTCTGGCTTGGATCGCGGTTTATTACATAAGGAGCTAAAAAGATGCAAAAATTGGCTTATCTTAAAGACGTTGTCTCGTTAAATCTCAATCAGAATAAATGCAACGGTTGCGGCATGTGCCTCACCGTTTGCCCTCATGCGGTTTTCGGACTTGATAATGGGCATGCATTGATTAAAAACAGGGATGCCTGTATGGAATGCGGCGCCTGTGCCCAAAACTGTGCTGCAAATGCAGTAACCGTACAGGCAGGCGTGGGATGTGCTGCTGCTATTATCAACGCTGCGTTGGGCAAAGATTCATCTGCCTGTTGCTGCCTCGAAGAGCCGCAAAATACCCCAGAAACTCAAATGAAAATGATGCAACAATCCGATTAAGTTGGCCGTTTAAAAAAGCCGGATGTGTCGCGCTGGTGGACTAGGGGCGCGAACCTTGATGAACTCGTAAAATGGCTACCACGAAGATTCATGAAAAAATGCACGCTAAGAAATCTATCTATCTGAAGTCAATAACCACCCCTAAAAATGTTGCTTGATGGTGACCCTAAAAGGGTCTTTAATCCCGCTAAAAACGGGACTCACCGCAGAGACGCAGAGGACGCGGAGGTTACTTTTTTATTGTTTTCCTTTGAGAGGAAGGAAAACAATAATCACAAGCCTAATGGCGACACAACCATCTTATCCAAATTTACGTTATTAGTAGAAGTTAGG
>CAZSON010000141.1:0-7673 GCA_964608375.1 uncultured Desulfobacter sp.
CGAGTCTCGTCGCTCCCGCCATTTCAACTTAATAATTACAAACAGTTGAGTTTGAAGACGAATAGTCGGGACCTGCAGTAACGGGTACGATAGGCGGCGTTAGAGGGATGGTCGGCATTGAATTGTGGTTTTTTAGGCGTTAAAACCTTCTTCGCTGAAATGACTTTTTAGATTTTTTACCACCCGGATTAGCCTGATTTACCTTTATGTTTTTCCCTTCGATAAATTTCCCGTTCAAAGACTTGATTGCCTGGTCGGCTTCCGAATTGTTGGGCATCTCAATAAAACCAAAACCTTTTGACCTGCCGGAAAATCTGTCCATTATGATTTTAGCGCTTTCTACTTCTCCAAACTCATCGAACATTGCCTTTAGGCTATCCTCTTTAATACTATAGGATAGATTACCAACATAAATATTCATTGAAAAATCCTTTCTCTCATTCTTTATGGTCACGCTGTTGTGCGATCTTAAGCCGATGCGTGGAAGAACTTTTTAAGATCATTATAAAAACAGAAAAGGGCATGCCATCGTTATAAGAAGGAATGCCCTTTTTTGTGCAGTAAAAGAAATTAAATTACCGTAACATTCACAGCGGCCGGACCTTTTTGCCCTTGCTCTATGTCAAAGGAAACCCGGTCACCCTCATTGAGGGATTTAAAACCGTCTGCATTGATTGCTGAATGATGAACAAAGACATCCGGGCCGTCTTCCTGCTCAATAAATCCAAACCCTTTTCGGTCGTTAAACCACTTAACAATTCCATTAGCCATTATAACATCCTCCTTTCTGCTCTGCAAAATTTTCAACGGCTCTAACTGGAGGATGCCACTCTAACAGATGGATGGTTCCTTCAGAACGAAACCGTCTCGCCAATTAAAGACGGGACTTTATTGATTTGAAAAAGGATAACCTTTGTTTGGGCCGAAAGCAAGCTAATTATTGATTCTTTCTGGGAGGCCTATCGCTTTAATTATTAACCGGCACTCTGCACGCTTTCAAAAATCGCCTTGCGAAGGTCCCTGGCCGTGGCCGGCGGCGACGGTACATCCGGGTGCAGGGTCATGGATATGGCTTCCGCAGGACAAAGGTTGGCACAAGCCCCGCAACCGATGCAGCGGTTTTCGTCCACCACTGCTATTGCTTCATCATTCATGGAAATAGCCGATAGCTGGCAGTGCTCCACGCAGATTTCACAACCCTCACAAAGCGCCTCATCTACCGCTGCAAGGTATCCTGAGGTGGCGACCCAGACCGGACGATCGGTCTCCTTTACCTTTTTGAGTATATCACAGTGACATTGGCAGCAATTGCATAAATATTCGAGGAATTTTGAGGTATTGGAGCTTAAATGCACCAAACCGTGTTCTTCACATTCTTTTAAGATCTCAAAGGCCTCTTCTTTGGTGATCATTCGTGTGATCCCTCTTTCAGCGGTATACGCCGCGCCGGGACCGAAATTCATGCAGGACTCTTTGGGCGCCTCACAGCTCTCTTCACCCAATAGATAGGCCTGGTGCCGACAGTAACAATGGCCGACCGCAATGGCCTCCGCCTCTTCGATATAACGTGAAAGCGCGTCAAAGGTATAAACCTTCTGTCCGGCCTGAATGGTCTTTTCAACCGGAATGATCCGCGATGGAGGCGTTATATCTTTGGCAGCCATAAACGTTTGGGTCACCATCGGTGTGGTCATATCCAAATAGGCTTTAAACCTGCGTGCCAAGCGGCGATCCCGCTCAGTATCGGTGCCCCGCATGAACTGAAATTCAAATATACCCGGCATAATCGGCAATAATCGATACAGAACCACCCCGTCTTTTTTCCTCGTAAGCACGCAACCTTTATCGGCCATCGATTCCAGCAGTGGAATTAATTCTTCCACCGGTTTTGAGAGATTTTCGGCCAAATCCTGCGCCGGGGTAGCTGTGGGGGGAATTTTAGCAGCAACCTCAGCTTCTTCGTCCGTAAAAAGTTCTTCAAAAAGTTCGGTCAGTTCAGGACATGGCATCGCAAGAATCATCCCGCCCAATTTGTTTATATTATTGCAAAGCTCAGTCACCAGGGCCTTTTCCATGGAAAATCTCCTTTAAAGCATTTTTGTTATAGTCGGTGTTGGTGAAAACAAACAATAATTTCCCCTCATTTTTCAGGAATATAGACAACTGTCATATGATTGTCAAATAAAAAGGCCAAGCTAGGGGGATTTTGCTCTATTTTTCTGCTCAATCCTCGCTTTTTCCTGCTTTGCGGCAAAAAAATCATTTGCGAACTCGACGACAATTTCTTTGATGGCGCCCCGGATGGTATCGACCGGATCTCGGTCTATACCGACAGATCCCACCATGCCGCTGTCCCATGTGGCGGCAATTTCTGAAAAGTGCAGCCGCATCATCTCCTGGGCGGTGAAGCCTTTGGACCGGCCCTCTGGCGGGCTTCCTTTCCAGAAGAAAGCCAGGATATCAGCATTTTTCGATCTCGTAACCCGTGCTTCTGCGCTGCGAAGCAGCATTACAGGTTGTTTGAATTCAGCCCTTACCGAATAGACAAAGATGTCGTTCGAACTCCTGTAGCCATTAATATTGATATAGAGATAACTGTCTGCCCCTGATGTCACAGGGATATTTAAAAGCCGCAGATTTGTTTCTACATCGGATAAAATTTTACGCTCACTAAGCCCTGCATCCCGTATATCCGGCGGAAGGGTTTCAACCAGGATCGATAACTCCTCCGCGCCCCGAAGTGACCATTGCTCAGTATCTGTTGCTGCGAGTAGTCGTGGAGAAACAAATACCGCAGCTGAACAAAGAAAAAGGAAGATGAGTCGCTTCATGTCCATCATCTTTTAAAAAAAACGTTTAGGCCCTTGTTTTTCAGGACAAAATAGGGTATTTAGCAAAGGAGATGCAAACATGAAAATAAAGGTTAGCATACTAGGACCTGTAAGAATTTTCAAGAAGATTGTGAAGGCCTGCAACTCCGAAAGTCAGAACCTTTATAGCACTTCGATAAGCTTGGGGCAGGCGGAGTGAAACCAGCAAGCAAAGGAGGAAAAAAGATGGCTTCAACCGATGTTAGTGAAGTTTTTAACAATATGCCGGCGGCTTTTAACCCGGATGCCGCCCAGGGGCTGGA
This sequence comes from uncultured Desulfobacter sp., assembly GCA_964608375.1. Taxonomy (GTDB): domain Bacteria; phylum Desulfobacterota; class Desulfobacteria; order Desulfobacterales; family UBA2156; genus UBA2156. The sequence continues at coordinate 3,134 of CAZSON010000141.1, forward strand.
TGCGATCATCCAATATAACATAACCGGTGAGAGTGGCGGCAATTGGCATTTCACGATAAAAGATGGGGCATGTCAATGCCATGAAGGCGCGCATGAATCGCCGACCGTAACGCTTACCATGTCGGCTGAAACATGGCTTGCCATTGTGAATAAAGAAACAAATGGAATGAAAGCGTTTATGAGCGGCCAGCTTCAGGTGGATGGTGATATCATGCTGGCTCAACGGATAGAACAACTCTTTCCATCATAGGAAAAGGGTTTTAGGTTCCGGTCTTTTTTAAAAATTGATCAAAAACTCCAGCGTACGCCTGCGTATGCATTGGTGTTATCCTGAAACTGCCCGAAAAATGTGTGGTCTTTTGCGCCGGCAAATATATTGGCGCCGACCTCCACCGCCCACTGGTCGGTGAGTTTATAATGGACCTTGGGACGAATATATCCATCCTGATCTGAAGGGGAATAATAGACAAAAAACGACAATCTCAGGTTTTGATTCAACAGCAGCTTGGTCAAACGAAAGGTGAGTAGATTCCGAACTTCATCTTTGGGCATCTGGCCGACAGGCAGCGTTTTTTTGTATGTATCGTAATCCTGCATCCATTCAAGATAGTACTGGAGCCCGCCGGTAAGATCAGGCGCCAACTCCCGTTCAAAACCGGCTATCATGCGAATTTCGCTGTTACGAACCAATGGATCGCCTCCGCCACGGTCATCGCGTGAATCATAATAACCGATTTCAAGATTGCCGATACCGCCTAAAAGTGCTCCCCTGCCACTGGCCCCATAGACCGACAATTCCGGATAAAACAGTTTAACCGCCCTCACATCCAGCCCTTCCGGTGTTTTCCAAAAGCCATAATATCCGTAAAAGGCCAATTCAATACCGCCCTTATTTTTTGACAGGCGCGCCGCATACTCGCTATCCTGAAAAATAGCATCACGTTCCTGATCATCGAAAATGAAATCCCGGCCGGCCGTTCTCCCCAAAATGGGGTTCCAGTAGGAAAGACGGGCGCCGTCAATAAATTGGGAGCCATTGAACAGCGGCGTGTATACCAGATCTATATTCAACAGATCGGAAAATATACTCCCCTTAACTGCGTCGGAAGGCGCCTTGAGGTATTCGTCATCACGGCCGATGAAAAAGGACTCCCAGTCCTTTGGAAAAAGGTCGTTGACAAACAGAAGATCTCCGGTTCCCCAGGTAAGAGTCTGTCGACCCAACTTTATATCCACATAATCGAGAGGTGAAAATAAGATATTCATTTCCCGCATCTCGCCGTTAACGTCTTCCTCCACCTGATCGCCGATGATATCTCCTTTTAACTTAAAAACAGCCCAATCCGCATCGCGGGTGAGATCGAGCTGTAGCCGCATCTCGGAGATGGATGCATTTTTTTGAAGGGGATCGTTTTGCAATCGCCGGCCATAACGTCCCTCGATAAAACCATAAAGCTCAATTTCGTAATTTTTGTAAAGCTGATCTCTTATGAAAAATGCTTCTTCGGCATCGACCGGGGATAAGTTCAGCCAAACAAGGGGGATCAAAATAAACAGTAGGATCAACCACGATTTTTTCATCTTAATAGTGTCTGTTTCAATTTGCGGACATTATTTTCTGACCTCACGCGGTGGACGGCGCAGATAGCGCTCGGTAAAGATTCGCTCCTTCAGGCCGATATTATATTTTATTTTTTTAAACAGAGCGACGGTCTCCCCGCCGGAACTTAAATCTTTGACCCTTGATTTAACAACCGTTGGAAACCCTTGGATATTTTTGACCTCCAGGGCTTCCACCGTGCGGTATTTGCGTTCATTTTTATCGAGATATTCGGCTTTGACAGGGAGGTGATTTTTTTTGTCCACCCAGACCGTGTAAGCGGAAAACTCAACACTGGTCGAATCTTTGGGTATATTTTTAATTACATAATAATCGTCGGTTGTTTCAATCAGTTCATGGGTGTCCTCATTAATGGAACGGCCGGACACATCTTCATACAGGAAATGCGATCCCACAAAACTGGTCCGTTTGTCCGATGCGGAGATCCGTTTTACCAGATCCAAAGCCGGCAGATAGAGCCACCGATCATCATCCTTATCGATATTCTTATGGACCATGAAAACCATTTTTCTGACATCAGATGGTTTTTTGAAATAGACATAAAACTGCTGCCGGCCGCCATCGGTTGTGTCGCGTCGCAGGATGACAAATTCACGTTTACGGGTTCGACCCTGGGAATCAACGATGGTCATCATTACTTCGGCTCGGCCATCATTTCCGGCGTAATAGGCGGCCAGGTTGGCCTGATTGACGATTTCGGCCACCGACGGCGTCTCTGATGCAGGCGCGGAGACAGTCACAACTGCACCGACTATACCGACTATACTAAAAATTATCATAATTGCGTTCTTCATGATTATTCTCCTGACATTGTCACAATTTCCTAAAAAGCCGTGCACCTAAAAGATTGATCAGGGCCGGCAGGATGAACATGGTGGCGACCCCGGAAATAGCCATGATACTGGCTAAAAATATGCCGACGGTCTGGTATGGAACGAGCGGTGCCGCTAAAAGCGGTGTAAAGCCGATGGCGATAACGATTACATTTCTACTGATCGCTCTTGCCGGTTCTGAAAACATCTCCCCAATGGCCTCCTTCCATGAACCGGCCTTTTGAAAAGCCATTCTGGCCCGTTCCAGGAAATGGATGGCAAAATCGACGGCAAGGCCCAGACTGAGCGATGACAAAACCGCAACCGGCATATCATAATCCTTACCTACCATGCCGATTATTCCATAAATTGCCGCTATTGTCACAGAGAGCGGAATCATTGCAAGGAGCCCCCAAAGGGGAGAGCGGAACAAAAACATCATCATTAGAAAAACAACTATGAAGCTGCTTAGAAACGACTTGAGCATCCCAAAAACCATTTTGTCCTGCCAGACCACATTGAGATAGGTCAGGCCGGCCCATTGATGCTCTATGGAAACAGGCGGGGGGTTATCAGCAAAGAACTGATCAACGGCCCGAACCACCTCTTCCATGTCCTTGTTGTCTCCATTTTTAAGTTGCACCCAGATATTGGCTTTTTTGTAATCCGGGTTAACCATATGCCAGAGATCATCGGGTTTATGGCTGTTTTGAAACGAAATCAGGGTCTGTGCCACGGCATTAGCCGTATCCGGCACCCGAAAATAGTTCGGGTTTGCCTCAAAAAGTTCCTGATATACCTTTTTCACAATATCGGTGATCGAATTACTTTTCCCCACAACACCGGATTGAAGCAGATGGCGCTGCAGCTTTTCAACATACCGGAGAACTTCAGGTCTTTTAAAGATTTGTCCTCGGTTTTTTATTCGATCAATTCTATCCAAACCATCGGCCCAAAAATCATATGTCTCATCGTCGGCGGCATCCATTTTTTCTGACCAAAGTTTGGAAAGCTGTTCAATAAATCGATCTGCTGTTTTACTTTTTGCAGCTGTCTGGTCCACAAGCGCTTCAGCCTCGGACAACTTTTCGCCGGCCGGTCCACCAATGGCCATCGCTGACAGATCTTTTTTTATTTGTCCCGGCAATTCCGTAAGATCGATATCGGTCTCTTTCCCCTGCAGAATTAAATAGGCCTCGTAGGTACCGCCAAAATGTTTGTTCAATACACGGTCCGCCACCCGAATCGGATGACCCTTCTTAAACCATTTAACCGGATTATCATTGATCTGAATTTTGCTGATCCCATAAACGGCAATCACCAATATCACCATAGAAAACACCAAAATCAGTTTGGTCTGACGGTATGTAAAACCCGCCAGCCAATTCAGTAGCCTGGAAAGAAGCGATTTCGGTTGATCGTCTCCGTATGATTTTCCTGCAAATCCGAATTTGCTCAGGCTCTCCTCTTTCATCAGCATGACATAGGCCGGTATAAACAAAATGGTCAGCAACCAGGCAAGCATAATTCCAAAAGCAACAAAAATGCCGAACACCCGGACCGGTGGAATCGGAGTTAGGGCTAAAGAAGCAAATCCTGCAGACGAAGTAAGGGAAGTATAAAGCATCGGCCTAAAGAGCTGCTTCATTACATGCTCAAGGGCTTTATTCCGATTCCTGAATTTTTGGTAAGAATCGAAAAACTCCGATAAAATGTGTATGGAGTCCACCACGGCAATCGGCATCAGAAAAATAGGAATCATGGAACTCATGATGTGCAGCGTATTTCCGGTTGCGATTAAGAGACCCATCGTGCAGATGACTGTCTCCATGGCGATAATCATAGGTGAAATAATCAGGATGAGTTTTTTGAAAAAAATGAGCATCAGCACAAAAATAGCCAGCATGGCTAGCGGAGCTGAAATCGCCATCTGCACAAACATTTCAACTCCAAAAGTGTCCTCGGCCACCGGCAGTCCGGTGATGTAATAATTGTCACCCTGGGTGTCGCTAAACGATTTTATTTTTTCCAATAACCGGTTTCTTACCTTGTAGGCAAAATCCTTGGATGTGATAGGTAGATAGATACCTAACGCCTTACCGTCTTC
>CAZSON010000142.1:0-7635 GCA_964608375.1 uncultured Desulfobacter sp.
CTTTATCCCAAAATGCTCAAAGTCGTTCGCAAATGACTTTTTACGAGACCGTCAAACAGGATTTGAAAACTGTTTCAGCTTTCCCCGGTCGTCAATTTACGCATTAAAGAGTAGCGGTACAAAGCGCCCATGGCGTTTGCCGATCGTTCGGGGCTGGGGAGAATCGGGATCCCAAGGTCTTCCAACTCCCGAATGAATCGTTCGCTTCTCGATAAAAACGAAGCGCCCAGCAATGGCTTTTGGTAAGATTTAACCAGTTTTGAAAAGCGAATAAAAAGATCAAGCACATATTTCTCAAATTCTTCAATGGTATCAAAGGGGGGAGATTCAGCCTTGTCCAAAAGCCGTTTATAATAATCGGTAGCAGGCAGAAAATACATCAAAATACCGTCAAAACCTTGATCTTCAAGGAGTGTGCGCGGGATAAGATCATAACTGTCCTCATAGTTTCGGCTGTATGTGAGGTCGATCGGATTATGTAAAGAGCCGGTCCGGGGAACCGCCTCTTGGATCTTTTTTTTGGTTTTTGCAGATAAAAGCGGCACCCGAAGCCCTACCCTGTTCGCAGCGTCAGCTGCACACGCCCCCGGTCCCCCCGAGTTCGTAAAGACCGCCACTCGATTTTCCTGCATCAGTGGTTGGGTGCCCAGGGTCCAGCAAAAGTCAAAAAGCTCTTCAATACTGCGGGCCCGGATGATTCCACACTGTCGAAAAAAACCTTCGTAGATTCTATCAGCGCCTGAGAGAGCGCCGGTATGGGATGAACCGGCCCGGCTGCCTGCTTCTGTTCCGCCAACATACAGCGCCACAAGTGGCTTGTGTTTGGAAACTTCACGTGCAATGCGAATAAATTTCTTGGGCTCTGCCAATCCTTCAATATAAAGACCGATGACTTTGGTTCGATCACACCCTGCCAGATACTCCAAACAGTCTGCCATATCGATGTCAGTCTGATTACCCACACTGAATCCCTGGCTGAATCCCAGTCCAAATTTATTCAAGTGGTAGAACATCTGGGTAATAAAACTGCCGCTTTGCGACACCATACCGATAAAGCCGTTCATCGAAGCATCATAGTGAAAAAAAGTGGTATTGAACCGATGGGCCGGATTTACGACCCCGATGCAGTTGGGTCCAATGAATCGAATTCCAAATTGTTTTGCAACTCTGAGTAACTCTTCTTCCAGACGTTGACCCTCTTTACCGGATTCCCTGAATCCACCCGATACAATGATGGCGCTCCGGATTCCTTTTTCTCCACACTCTCGAATCACTTGCACAACAATACGGGTCGGCACGACAACAAGGGCGAGATCCGGTGTTGCAGGGATTTCTTTCACATTCTGATAGGCTTTAAGACCCAACACGTCTTTTGATTTTGGATGCACAGGATAGACCTCTCCTTTGAAACCGAACGAAAGCAGATTGTTCAAAAGTGTGGTTCCCATATTAAGCATGTTGTTCGAAGCGCCGATAACCGCTATGCTTTCAGGGTGCATTATACGATTCAAAGGACTGTTTTTCATGGTTTGCATATAGCTTTTACTCCTTTAAAATTAGGTGCACGTTGCTCAGCTGAAAAAGGAAACAACCCTGGTAAGAAACATGGCAAGCAAAATCAGAACATTTCAACACTGAATGTGCCGTTGAGAAAGGGATTGGTCACACGTTCATGTCCGATGGTTGAGGTTTGAGACATGCCGTAATTGTGTCCGGGAAAAATCTCGGTCTTATCGGGCAAAATCATCAGTTTGGATTGAATGGAGTCTAGAAGCTGCGCCGATGATGCTCTGGGGCCGTCGGTTCGCCCAACAGAGCCTACAAACAATGTATCCCCTGTTAAACAGATATCATGATCTGAATTATAAAGACACACGCCCCCTGGCGTATGCCCGGGGGTGTGCAGTACATTCCACTCAATTTCACCAATCCGAAATATATTGCCATCTTGCAAAATCAAGTCTGCAGGCGGAGATTTCCGCGCATTAAACATATTGAGCCAGAAATCTCCGATTTTTTCTAAATACCCGGCTTCAGCTTCATGGATAACGATCCTGGCCCCGGTTTTTTCCTTCATTTCAGCATTTCCCATGACATGGTCTACATGGCCATGGGTATTGAGGATAAATTTAATCTCCAACTGACTTTTTTGGGCCATATCGATCAGTTTATCCACATCATCGGCTGGATCCACCACTGCAGCTTCACCCGCGTTTGGATCGCCGATAAGATACGCAAAAACGGATTGATCACCGACTTCAACTTGTTGAAAAAACATGTTATTCCTTATATCGTGCCCAGTTGCTTCAGATATTTTAAGATGCCTTTCAAACTCAAATTAAAAGAAAAAAATTGAGCCGGATAATCTTTAAGGTCGGGCACTTTTTCAACGAATTTATCGAAAATTTCCGAATCGCTCATATTCTGCCCTTCTTTGAGAATCTCCAGCACATGGTTCATCCATGAATCGTGTTTGACTTTCAATTTCTTATAAAAATCAGCCTGCCGATCGAGATCGTATTGGCCACAATGGGTAAAATTAATTTTTTTCGGATGTAACCCATGTATTAAATCGATCGATTGTTGGGCGAGTTCTTTATCGTAGTCAGGAGGAGGCGTTAGTACAAAACTTGGTAAACCCGGATATCTGCTTCCCAGGGCATCGCCTGAAAAAACCGAATCCGACATCTTGTCAAAATAGACAACATGATGTTTGGCATGTCCCGGTGTATAATAGACCTTGAGCCCAGAATCCCCCAGATCAATATGATCCCCTGTAGTCACGGGAATAACCCGCTGAGGAAAGGATATCTTCATCATGCTGCCGACTGCAAAAAATTTTTCGCCATATGCTCTTTTGACACTATCCATCAATCTGCTCGGATCTATCAGATGGTCGGCGCCTTTTTCATGAACAAATATTTTCAGGCCTGGATTTTCTTTTGCTAAATGTCCGGCACTGCCCGCATGATCGATATGGATATGGGTAAGAGCCAAAAAGTCGATGTCTCTGGGGGTTAAGGAGAGCTTTGCAAGCCCGGAAAATAGATGGGTCGCATCAGCCGGAAACCCGGCATCTATCAGAATTGTCTTTTTATCCCTGATCAACCAGCATGTTCTCAGGCCGGACAGAATGATAGCCGAAATCCGCGAGTCTATTTTTTCAACTCTTACCATAATTCCGCTTTAAAGCCCGATTTGAACGCTATGTTGCCATTATCCTCTGGAGCCCAGCCGAAGACCCCCATGGATAAAATAGACCTCCCCGTTTATCGCCTCGTTTCGATACATTTCACCAATCAATGAGGCGACTTCTTCGGGTTCCACAAGTCGATTTATCGGAACATTCTCAAGAATTTTGTCCAGCGCTTTTTGATTCATCCCCTTTACCATTTCAGTTCCCACATAGCCCGGTGCGATTGCTACGCAACGTATCTTATGGGCCATTTTTTTCCGAAAAAACTCGGCGCCGATTACTTTGGGCATTACCGACATGGCGGCTTTTGTCGATGAATAATTAATCTGGCCTGCGGTTCCCAGGGAACCTGTGGAGGAGATAAGGCAGATTAATCCTTTATAATCATGATTGATCATCTGCTCTCCGCACTCACGGACGGTGAGAAAAACGCCGGTCAAATTGATATCAAGAACCGATTGAAACTGTTCCAGACTCATTTTGCCTTTAATCTTGCCGGTTTCTCGATCCGGGGCCAAAAAAAGCCCATCCTTGATAATTCCTGCACAGGGAAGCACAAGGTTGATCGCTTCGAATTTTTCAATGGCCAGTGCCGCTAAATCGGCATTATCCTGTTCTTTGGTAACATCACAAACCAAAGTAGCGACTTCACCTCCCATCCCCTGAATTTCTTTTTCGACCCGGGACAGGCCGTCTTTCGCAATATCACCAAGGACTACCCTGCCTCCATTCTTTACCCAGTATTTTGCCACGCTTTCGCCGATTCCGCTGCCTCCTCCGGTAATAACCGCTACCGAGCCCTTAATATCTAGCATCTTTCTTTCCTCCTTTCTATGTTACATGAAAGGCCCGCACAAAATTAAACCGGTATTTTCAGCGCACAGATTTCAGATCGGACAAAGATGGACTGAGCTGTGATGAAAAAATCAAGCTATTTTTGAGCGAGCCCTAGATAGAGGCGGATTTATCCGTCTCTTTGCCGCCTGCCGGGTAATTCCTCCATCAGATCCCTTATAATCCCGCGGGCGGCATTCTGGGGATCTATCTTGCGTGCCCATATCTCCCGCACGAGCTTATCAACATTTCTTTTTTCGATGATATCCTGCCAGAGAATATGGGAAAACTCACTTTCAATTCGGTTCTGCAATTCAAGTTTGAGTTGAGCTCTTCTCCGTTTTTCCAACATGGAATCCTCTTGAAGATATCGGGAATGGCTCCATATCCCTTCATAAAGTTCATCCATTCCTTTGTTTAGGGATGCGGTCGTCAAAAAAATGGGTGGCGCCCAATCTCGTTTTCTTAAACTCCGACCGAGCATTCCTTTAATGGAAAGTGAAATATCCTCTGCACCAGGGCGATCAGCCTTGTTGACGACAAAGATATCTGCAATCTCCATAAGGCCGGCTTTCATAATCTGGATGGAATCGCCGGATTCCGGAGTAAGAATAACAATGACCGTATCGGTCGCCTCTGCAATGTCAAGTTCAGATTGACCCACACCGACTGTCTCAACAATGACAATCTGTCTACCGCTGGCATCAAGAATACGGGATGCCTCTTTTGTGGTCCGTGAAAGCCCTCCCATGACCTTGTCTGAACTCATGCTGCGAATAAACACATCCATCTTATCATGCTTTACATGCATGCGGACGCGATCGCCGAGTAAGGCCCCGCCGGTGAAAGGACTGGAGGGATCAACTGCGATAACCCCGACTGAATAGTTGTTTTTGCATAACCGCGCAATCAAGCGGTCAACCGTGGTACTTTTGCCGGCGCCAGGTGGGCCTGTTACACCGATATAATAAGCTCCCCCTGAATGGGGAAATATCTTCTCCAGGATATAAGGCGCGTGATCATTCCCTCTCTCCACCATGGAGATCAAACGGGAGGTCGAAAGCTTTTCGCCTTTTAAGGATCCTTCAATAAGTTGTTCAATAGATTGCATTATTACCTTTAGATTTATTTATATATATATTGTGGTAATTCGCCTGAATTGGTTTCCACTAGATTTAAGCTGCGTCTGGTACACTTTCGTTTATCTCATCGACGATTTTCTGCATCGGGGTTTCGGGGAGATAAACCCTGTAAATACCGTAATTGCCTTCTAGCCTTTTGGCGTGGTCAAGCGGCATCACACCCCCCATAAAAACCTTTACATTGTTCAGCCCTTTTTCTTTGAGCATATCCACAACCATCGGTCCCAAGGCGAGATGATTGCCACAGAGACTGCTCAACCCGACCACATCGGCATCTTCCTCAATGGCAGCCTCCACAATCTCAGCCGGAAATTTATTCCCCAGATATACCACATCCATCCCGGCTTCCTTTAAAAACTGGGCCACCAGATAAACGCCCCGCCAGTGAATATCGAGCCCCAACTTAGCGATTACGACTTTAATTTTTCTATTCATATTTTTTTACCTCCTGATAGATTAACCATAAGTTTACAGTAGCGGGAATGCCCACAGACCATATTCTTCCCGGAAAAGCTCTTCAATTTCACCGAGCGTGCCCAAATTCTTAACCGCATCCAGACAATACGGATATAAATTTTCATCGGTGTGACACTTTTCGCGGAGAATGTCCATCGACTCTTTTAACTTTTGATCGTTACGCTCTTTCCTAAGGCGTTCTAACTTAGCTTTTTGTCTTGAAAAGGTTTCAGGATATTCAAACACCTTGATCGGCGCAACATCCGCCTGGTCGGCTTCCATAAAATTGACACCGACAATTTTCATTTCGCCATTTTCAATCTTCTTCTGGTACTCATTATTATAATTGGCGATTTCTCGATGCAACCAGCCATCTTCAACTGCAGAAACCAGTCCGCCCAATCCTTCAATTTTTTCGATATAATCAAATATTCTCTTACCCATCTCATCGGTAAGGTATTCAACATAGTATGATCCGGCCAGGGGGTCCACGGTGTTTACAACTCCGGTCTCGGCTTGTATAATTTGCTGGGTGCGCAAAGAGACCAGGGCAGCTTGTTCCGTGGGTGCTGAATAGGCTTCGTCAAAGGAATCGAGATGCAAGGATTGGCAACCGCCAAAAACAGCCGCCAGTCCCTGAATGGCGGATCGCGCAATGTTGTTCAACGGTTCGGTTGCCGGCAGGGTTTGCCCTGCAGTTTGAACATGATAGCGCATTAGCATCGATTTGGTGTTCTGAGCTCCAAAACGTTCCTTAGCAATTTTATACCAAACCTTACGGCTGGCCCGGCATTTGGCAATCTCCTCAAAAAAATCATTATGCAGGTCCCAGAAGAAGGACATTCGGGGTGCAAATTCGTCGAACCTCAACCCTCTTTTTATCAGCTCCTCGGCAGTGGCGATTGCATTGGCAATGGCAATGCCAACCTCGGTAACCGCATCCGTACCCGCCTCCCGTAAATTATACCCGTTATAGCTGATCGGATTCCAGCGCGGGACATTCTTGCAGATCCACTCCACAACGTCACACTGCATCCTGAATGACACTGCAGGGGGTAAAATTTCATAACCACTCCCCACACAGGTTTCCATGATAAAATCATTCTGACAGGTACCGGCAAGTTGATTTAATGCCGTTCCCCGTTGCTCAGCCACGGAAAAATACATTCCCGGAATGACCAGGCTGGTACTGGGAAGATGGGTCACAACCGAGGAACTTACAGTACCAAGGTCGATGCCTTCAAAATATGCATCAATGTCCCAGATTGAATCAACCGCCGCGCCGCATTGGCCCACGTTACCTTCAGCCTCCGGATCATCGGAGTTATAGCCACGGATGGTGGGCAGGTCAAAAAGGATATTTACACCGGTTGCGCCGTGATCCAGTAAATAACAGACCCGATCGTTGCAGTCTTCCGGGGCCCCTAAGCCGGCCAACTGTCGGAGGGTGAAAAGCCTTCCCCTATACATATTCGGATATACACCGCGTAAATAAGGCGGCAATCCGGAAAAACCGATATCCTCAGAGTAACGGACATCCTCAATATCTGCAGGCGTGTAAATCAGCTTGATCGGAATTCCGGAATGGGTAAAATACTGATCCGCCATCGCCCGGTCCGAATCCCGCAGACAGTTATTAAACCAGTCTTCATATTGCTCCTTAATCAATTTGACATGCTCTTCGCTGAAAAGGCATGTGGTTTCTTCTCTTTCTTTTAACATGCTAACCTCCTTCAAATTATATGAAATGGTTATTGTCTCTCAAACGGTCTTAGCCGATTTAAAAATCAGTTTTTACTACTTTTGGAATCGCATCTAACACAATATAAAACCGAATGCAAATACTCTTTACTCAAGTTTCCCATCCCCAATCGGGTCCGGTGTCGTATCTGGTTTAGGGTATAAATTTTTTTGGAAAAACAATTAGGATATAAAATGTTAAAGCTGTTTTTAATAGTAACCGTTCACAGTTGTCGGTTCACAGTTCACAGTTTTTTCAATGAACTA
>CAZSON010000143.1:0-7631 GCA_964608375.1 uncultured Desulfobacter sp.
CTTCTTATCTCTTCTCTTTTTATCCGGGACAAACGGGTGGAGATGACCCATCTCAACGAGACGATCTACGGCACGGGTATCGTTTCTTCCTACCAGGCATATCCGATGCAGTCGGGCGTTTTCTACCGGGCGACATGCTGGCCAACGTGTGCAAACACCACGTAACGAAGATGCCCTTCGAGATCGGCCGGCTATCCCAAGACCTGGCGGGCGGGCTGATGGTCACCCTGCCATCGGAGAAGGAATTGGACAACCCGGAGACGGGCGAACTCCTGCGTAAGTACCTCAAGGGGCGCAAAGAGATCGATACGGAAGATCGGATGAAGATCCTGCGCCTGATCGAGAACATGACGCTGGGACGCAATGCGGTTGGTTACCTGACGGAATCGATACATGGGGCCGGAACGCCCCAGGCACAGCGGATCCTCATCGGCCGGCAAATGCAGGTCGAGGAGAAGAAACGGTTGGCCAAACGGTTGGCGGGTATCAAGGATGAGGCCTCAGAGAACGACGATGGCTCGACCGGTTATTATGACCGTGTCTTCAGGACAGACGAGCATGGTAAGACGAAGTAAAATGGCTTAGTGAATTGGGGTGCGGAAGCTCCGGCACCTGGCGAGGAGGAGAATGATGACCACGTATGCAAAATGTCCCTGGGTGAAACATTATGATGATGACGTACCGGCCAGCCTGGAGCCGTATCCGGATGTGGGCCTGCACGACTTGCTGCGGGAGAAAGCGGCCGAAGATCCCAATCGCGAACTCCTGATCACCAGCCTGCGCTTGCCCTTGTTCGGCCGGCGAGCCAGCGCCATGACCCTGGGAGAACTGGATCGGGCTTCTGATGCCCTGGGCGCGGCCCTCATCGACAAGGGCCTGAAAAAGGGAGACAGGGTAGCCATAGTCTTGCCTAATTGCGCCGCCTTCGCCGTCACCTACTACGCCATTCTCAAGGCGGGTGGGGTGGTAGCGGCCTGCAACCCCACTTATCCGCCGCCCAAGATGGCCTACCAGATCAATGATTGTGACGCTGAGTTCGTCGTCGTCATGAGCCTCTTCTACGACATGATCAAGGGCATCCGGGATCAAACGAAGCTGAAGCACATCATCGTCACCAATATCAAGGAATACTTTCCACCCCTGGGCAAGCTCCTCTTTACGTTGGCTGTAGAGAAGAAGGAAGGACATTATGTGGAAAGCCTGGCGGCCGGTGATTTCTGGTTCCAGGCGTTGCTGAAACAATATTCCGGGCAAAAGCCGAACGCGCCGGTGTCCGGCAGTGATCTAGCGCTATTCCAGTATACCGGTGGCACGACGGGCGTCTCCAAAGGAGCCATGGCCACTCACAAGGCATTGGTGGCCAACATGCTCCAGAGCCAGGCTTGGGTAGCGCCTTTGAAACCTGAATATGACAAGCAGATCGCCCTGGGGGCCATCCCCATGTTCCACGTCTACGGCATGGTGCTTGTGCTCAGCTATTCGGTCACGTTGGGGCAGCGGGTGGCGCTGGTAGTGAACGCCCGAGATATAGATGACCTGGTGGATATCATCGACCATTTCAAAATAGCCAGTTTCGCCGGGGTGCCGGCGCTGTTTACAGCCATCGCCAACCATCCCCGGGTAAAGTCCGGCGAAGTCAGTCTCAAGTCCCTGGAGATGACCACCAGCGGTTCGGCACCACTCCCGCCGGCGCTGAAGGATGCATATGAGCCTCTGACCAGCGGCCGGTTGACGCAAGGATTCGGCATGAGCGAAGCGCCTACGGCCACGCACAGCGAACCGATGCTGGGCGAGCGGCGCACTGCTTCCATCGGCTTGCCCTGGCCGGACATGGACATGCGCATCGTCAGCCTGGAAGATGGGGAAACGGACGTGCCCGTGGGCGAGGAAGGGGAGTTGGTGATGGCCGGACCTAATATCATGGTCGGCTATCACAATATGCCGGAGGAGACGGCTAAGGTGCTGCGGCAGAAGGATGGTAAGACCTGGCTCTATACCGGCGACATCGCCAGGATGGACGAGGACGGCTATTTCTACATCATCGATCGCAAGAAGGACATGACGCTCATCGGCGGTTTCAACGTCTATCCCACACAGATCGAGAAAGTGCTCAACGAACACCCGGCCGTGCTGGAAGTAGGCGTCGCCGGCATCCCCCATCCGGAACGAGAGGGACAAGAGGCGCTCAAGGCGTGGGTTGTCTTCAAGGAAGGGCAGTCAGCCACCGAAGAGGAGCTTGTTGCCCATTGCAGCCAATCGCTAGCGCCCTATGAGGTGCCGCGACGCTACGCCTTCATTGACGCGCTGCCGAAGACGGCCGTGGGCAAGACGTTGCGGCGAGAGTTGGTGCGACTGGAAATGGAAAGCAGGCAATAGGCAGAAGGAATTAACCATGTCATCGGAGCGAGCAGAATCTTTGGAAGCGTTCAAGAACTCTTTTTCCTACGGGCCGCGTAATGACCTGAATTTCAAGTTTCTCAAGAACTTGTCGGCCGAAGAAGCAGCCCGGTTCTTCCGCGAGCTTTTGTGGAAGCTGGGAGACACGTATGATGACGGCGATGTGACCAGGTTAATCGAGCATGCTTACCAGTGGCAGGTGCGTGGCTATCAGGGAGCCGGCCACTGGAGCCAATCTAAGATTGTCTATCGGGAAATTGATGAGGAGGACTGGGCTGAATCCTGGAAAACCTTTTTCTGGCCGGAAAAGATCGGCGCGCGGGAAAATTTACTGCTCATGCGACTTTCCTCAAAATACAAGGTGCGAAACTTGAGTCATCATTAAAGGCCTTACCACTACTTTGATAACATTTTGCTATTATTTCATCTTTGAATACACCCCTTAAAGGATAAAGCATGCACGAAACTCAGAATGATAAATCATACAGCAGTATACTTAAAGAAAGGGTCATGGCATGGGGAGCAGACTTAGTCGGTTTTGCCGATACTGAGCCACTCAAAGCTCAGTATTTAGACCCACCGGATTTGCTTGAACCATTTACAAGTGCCGTAGCAATAGCAGTAAGTTTACCTTGGGCCACTTTCGGTGAAATCAAGGACAAGCCGACGCTTATTTACGAGAATGTCTACCAAACTGCCAATCGAATGTTGGACGAGCTTGCATTCAAGACAGCCAAAACCCTCGGAAATGATGGTTTTTACAGTTTGGCGATACCAGCTTCCCAGGTTACCGATGAGAAGAACTGGTATGGAGCCATCAGCCACAAATCGGTTGCGAGAATGGCCGGCCTTGGATGGCAAGGGAAAAATCTGCTTCTCATCACCCGGCAATATGGTTCTGCCGTGCGTTTGGTCACCATTCTGACCAACGCCTCCTTGGTGGCTGACGAGCCTATTAAGAATCGTTGTGGAAGGTGTAGGCTTTGCCAAGAAGCCTGCCCGGCGGGAGCCATAAAGGGTGTTAACACCGATAATCGATACCGTGATCGAGATGAGGCCATGTTTTTTGATAAATGTGTAGACCAGCTTAAAAAACATTCCATCATGCTGGAAACCTATTCGTTAAAGGATGAAATCCGGGAGCCAGAGCCAACATATCATAAATTAATTTGTGGTCTTTGTATTAAAGCCTGCCCGTTCAGTCGAAAGATGAAGGCGGAAATCAGCAAAGAATAATCTATCCATGAGACACTGACATAATTTCCCCAGTGCTTATTGGCAGAGGATTTTATCATTCGGGATTAATGATTTCAATCCCTTTTGCTTTAGGGTAATCTTTTGGGCACATACCAACTGCAGGGCGTCTTCAAAATCCTTCAGCCCCAATTTCAGCACTTTTTTGAGATCAACCTTTGAAACCGAAACGATATCGAAAACCATCAGCAGACGGTCCAGGATATCATAGGCCCGCTCAATGCCAAGCTGCTTTTTCAGGATATAAAAAATATCTGTCACGGTTGTCGCAGAGAGATATCCCTTCAGAACCCCTATTTCGGTCATCTCCCAGATTCGGCTCGATTTTTCGTAAAAAGGCTCTCTTTTTGCCAGGACATCTAGTACAAGGTGGGTATCAAGAAATACCTTTGTAAAAACGAAAGGATTATAGGATGTACCTATTGTTCCCTAATTAAAAACGGCAGAGTGATAGTGTGCTTTTTTCAGATAGTCATGATTTCAAAGGCCACCGCATACTTGCATCCGAACCGTTGTCCGTTAAATGCGGCGTTTTCACGCAGAAATTTCTCCGGATTAAAATCACCCGATAGGTTCTCGATGTAAGCGCGATGCGCTTTCAGAGAGGCAATGCCCTGATCCAGATAGTCGGTCACATCCACTGCATGAGTTGGGTTAGGTGAGCCGCTGATGCAGACCATCTTTACGCCGTTCCAGGGTTGCAGATTTTGCTCAAGCAACTCCGGAAAAATCCAGCGATTGCCGGCATCGCGGGCACCGTCCAGCACAGCCAGGCCCACCCAGCGATGATCAGCCATATTGAGCATCGGACCACCAAAGGTGAGCTGAAAATTAATAGTAACAAGCACTTCCGGGCGATGGCGCCGGATTGCACGGGCAATATCCCGGCGAAGCGGCAGCCCGTATTCAATAACCCCGTCGCGATAGTCAAGAAACTCAACGGTGTTGACTCCCACCAAACCGGCGCTGATGCGTTCTTCCTCTTCCCGCAACGGCCCTATCTGTTCGGGGGGCATGGCATCAATGCCTGCCTCTCCCCGTGTTACCAGAAGATAACTGATATGCTTGCCCCGGTCTGTCCAGCGCGCCACGGCACTGGCAGCCCCGTATTCGAGATCATCCGGGTGTGCCACCACCGCCAGAGCTTTATCCCAGTCTTCCACCAGTTTCTGCAATTTTTTCTGTTCAGCCATATTCGACCCAACCATCAATAAATTAGTTATCTAAAGGAAAAATACCAATTAATTGTAGGTTAATGCTTATAGGTTGTCCAGTGCTATTTGGGTCAATTCAAGCGCCTTGACTTGATGTGTTTTTTTTTGATAATTGATCGGGCATATGGAATCGCATTAAAATAGACAGGGAGGCCGTATGGCATTAGCGCATTTTGATCTATCCGGAAAAGTAGCCATGGTCACAGGCAGTACACGCGGATTGGGAGAAGTTGCAGCAATGGCCCTGGCAAAAGCCGGCGCGGACATAGCAATATGCGGGCGTAATAACGACGATCTCAAACGAGTTTCGACAGCAGTAACGCAGATGGGAAAAGCCACGGAAGGTGTTTACCTTGATGTGACTTCCGCAGATAGTGTCCGGGCCGGGGTTGACCGCATACTGGAACATTTCGGCAAAGTTGATATTCTGGTAAACAACGCCGGAGTCAACCACCGGGTGCCCGTACTTGAATACGACGAGGAAGCCTGGGACATGGTCATAAATACCAATCTCAAAGGCTATTTCCTGGTGGCAAAGGCCGTCGTTCCCCAGATGATTGAACACGGCTACGGCAAGGTCATTAACATGAGCTCCATTCTGGGAACCGTGGCACTTCCCAACCAGCTGGCCTACGCCGCATCCAAAGGTGGCGTGGACCAGATGACAAAAGTGATGGCCGTGGAATGGGCCAAACAGGGTGTACGCGTGAATGCCATCGGCCCGACGTATTTTGAAACCGATCTGGTGACCCAGATTCGAAACGACCCGGAGCGGTTTAATTTCATTAATAAGCGCACGCCCATAGGCCGCTGGGGGCATCTTGATGAATTGGAAGGAATCGTCATTTTCCTCGCCGCTCCGGCTTCTGATTTTATTACCGGGCAGACTATCTATATTGATGGCGGCTGGACATCCTGTTGAGGCTGAGTCTTGTTAAAGGGCTATTAAGATCTGTTGGGATGAAATATAAATTCAATGTTAAAAAGGAGGCGATTTGGACTCTATCAATGAGGCGCGTCCCTGGCTTAAGAACTACCCCGAACATGTACCCCACGATTTTGAGATAGGATCAGAAACAGCCCTGGGTGATTTCAAAGCGTCTGCCGCACGCAAACCAAATGCTCCGGCGGTGTATTATTTTGACGATGTCATCACCTATGGCGAAATCGACCAACAATCTGACAGCCTGGCTGCAGCTTTCAACGATATGGGGCTTAAAAAAGGGGATCGCATTATCGTTGATCTACAAAATGTACCCCAATTTCTGATCGCTACTTACGCGGCCTGGAAACTCGGCATCCTAGTGGTGCCTTTGAATCCCATGTACAAGGAAAAAGAAATCCTGTATTTTTGCCAGGATTCAGGGGCCAGGCTGGTGTTTACGCTCGACGAAATAGCCGCCGGACTGGATCTGTCATTCCTGAAACAAACCTCGATAGAAAACATAATCACGACCTCCGCCCTGGATATGCTTTCATCTTCGAATAAACTTCCAGGGCTCCTGTCCGGCACTGAACGGATTTCCGTTCCCGGCGCTCTGAAGCTGCAAGATGTATTGAAAAGTTTTGAAAGCAATACCGTCTCCGATCCTGAATTGTCTCCGGACGATGTAGCCTATCTGACCTATACATCCGGCACCACCGGCCCTCCCAAAGGTGCAATGAACACCCACCGCAACATCGCCTTTAACGCCCGGGTCTATCAGGTCATGCAATGCATTGATGAAAATGATGTTGTGATCGGAGTCGCCCCCCTGTTTCATGTTACCGGAGAGGTAGCACACCTGGCTACCCCAGCCCTGGCCGGTATCCCGGTAATTTTGTACTACCGCTTTGATGCTGCCGAGACCTTACGGCTTATAGAACGGTGGAAAGCCTCGATCACCGTCGGCTCCATTACGGTCTTTAGTGCCATGATGAATCATCCTGACATTAAAAAGCGGAACCTGTCCTCCATGAAGAAAGCATACAGCGGAGGAGCGCCGGTGTCGGAAGCCATAGTCAATCAATTCGAAGAACTAACCGGCCAGTACATTCACAATGTTTACGGCATGACGGAGACAAACTCGCCTTCTCATATTGTGCCCTGGGGTAAGCGCGCCCCGGTTGACGCAGAAAGCGGCGCTCTGGCCGTCGGTGTTCCGGTGCCCAACTGCGTAATGAAAATCATGGACCTGGAGGATGGCAGCACAGTACTGTCTCCCGGAGAAATAGGAGAAATTGTCGACTCCGGTCCAATCGTTGTCCCCGGATACTGGCAAAAACCGGAAGAAACCCGGTACGCCATTCGAGACGGCTGGCTGTATACCGGCGATGTGGGCAAAATGGATGAAAACGGCTGGTTTTATGTAATTGATCGCAAGAAAGATATGATTGTCGCTTCCGGTTACAAGGTATGGCCCCGGGATGTTGAAGACGTGATCTATCAACACCCGGCGGTTAAAGAGACGGCTGTGGTCGGTGTGCCGGATTCCTACCGGGGAGAAACGGTGAAAGCATTCATTGCGTTGAAGGATGGTATGCAGGACAGCGTTTCGGAAGAAGATATGATCTCATTTTGCAAACAAAGGATGGCGGCCTATAAATATCCCCGGCAGGTAGAAATTGTAGATGATATCCCCAAGACCCTGACCGGTAAATTTTTGCGCCGGAGTCTGCGTGAAAAAACGTATTAATTAAATTGCCACGAAGGGATGGTGTCACATCTTGTAGAAAAGAGGGACGCCCATAAAAATATAACTTTACTTTTCAAGTGTGTCGTGATAT
>CAZSON010000144.1:0-7591 GCA_964608375.1 uncultured Desulfobacter sp.
TTTGATAAGGCCGATCACCAGCGCTTTTAATTTAGGTAGAGTCTTTCGGGAGGTCTCAACAACGCCTTGGTGGGAAAGCGGCTTGCCGCCGATCCCTGCCGCCATATTGGTAATGATTGAAAGCCCCAATACCTTCATCCCCAGGCTGTTCGCCATGATCACCTCCGGTACCGTAGACATGCCGACCATATCAGCCCCGATGCACCGCAAGGCCTTGATTTCAGCAGCGGTTTCATAGGATGGTCCGCTGAGAGCAGCATATACGCCTGACCGGAGTTTCATGTCAAGGTAGTCCGCTGTTGCTTTAGCCAGACTTCTCAAATGAGTACTGTACGCTTCTGTCATGACCACAAAACGGTTTAGGCCCATTAAGGGATTGTCCCCCATAAAATTAATGTGATCTCGGATGACGGCAATATCTCCCGGCTTGTACGATTCATTGACCGCCCCAGCGGCATTGGTTATAATGACGGTATTTGTACCCAATGCCGCCAAAACCTGAATCGGAAATACGACCTGCTGCATAGAGTAGCCCTCATAATAGTGCACTCTTCCTGAAAGCGCAAAGAGACTTACATCGAAAAGGTTTCCGGATATGACTTCTCCTTGATGACCATCAACCGAGGATATCGGAAAATTGGGCAAGTCCTCAAACCTGACTCTGACCGGATTCTTAATCTCTTCAGCCAGGCCGGCAAGTCCGCTACCGAGTATGATTCCGATTTTTGGCTGATGGTGGATCAGTTGTTTTAATGTACTTACTGTTTCAATGAGTTTTTCATTCATAAACAGTATTTCTTTTTACCCCTTGCCTGATACAGCTGTTCTCAACATTTCAGGTGCGAAGCTTGAATGGTTATTTGAAAAAATAGCAGGTTCGGAGTGTAGTTGTCAATTTAACTGATAAATCGCTTTCTGTTTCGGCATGAAAAGCGTTCTTTCTTGCTTTTTGCGTAAAAAGGTTGTATGTAAGGGGTACAGATGATCTGGACAGGAAGATTTCTGCGTATCATAACCGTGCAATGGAAAAGAAGCAGGTTGCTCTTTTTATTCAGCTGTGCAATTGAACCGTTTTCATTTCACTGCTAAGGAGTGAAAAAAAATGACTCAGGATTCCCCCATCTACAACAGCCGAATCATAAAGATCTATTTGGAGTACCTCAAGAAAATTTACCCTGATATCGATATCGATGAACTGTTATCATCTGCAATGATGACCCGATATGAAGTCGAGGACCCGGCACATTGGTTCACGCAGGTTCAAACAGATCGCTTTTATGAGGTTTTGGTTCTCAAATCAGGCAATCCGAACATCGCGAAAAATGCGGGTCGATATACGGCATCCGCGGAAGGGCTCGGTCCTGCCAAACAATACGCCATGGGGTTTATAAGTCTGGCATCTGTTTATCTGCTGATGAGAAAAATCTACCCTCTCATGAGCCGTGGCGCAGTTATCCAGACAAAAAAATTAGGTTCGAATAAAGTTGAAATTATCTCCACTCCGAACCGTGGCGTTGATGAAAAACCGTACCAGTGTGAAAACCGCTTGGGAATTTTTGAATCCCTGCCCAGGCTGTTTATTGAGCAGTTCGCACAGATTGAACATCCCGCATGTTTCCACAAAGGAGATGATGCCTGCCGGTACATCATTACGTGGGAAAAAAGTCCTTTTCTCATATGGAAACGACTGCGCAATTATACTTTTTTGCTCAATATCGCAGGCCCTCTGATCCTCTTTTTTTTCTTACCGCTTATTTCATGGTTGCTTTTTTCTTGTGGCTTTCTGTTTCTTACTTTAATTGTTTCATTTTATTCACACTTTCTTGAAAAAAATGAGCTGAGAAAAACCATCCATACCCAAGGGGACGGTGCCAAGAGATATTTAGACGAAATGAATATCCGGTACAACAATGCCCTGCTTGTACAGGAAATCGGACAGGCAACAGTCTCTATTTTAGATGTCAAGAAACTGATCACGACCATAGTGGGCGCAATGGAAAAACACCTCGATTTTGATCGAGGGATGATTATGATGCCCAATAAAAATAAGAGCCGCCTCGTTTATGCTGCCGGATATGGGTACAGCGAAGAAAAAGAAAAACTTCTTAAAAAAACCGAGTTTCACCTTGACAAGCAGAACTCCGGAGGATTTTTCACATTGGCTTTTCATCAGCAGAAACCGGTTTTTATAAATGACATTGCTGAGGTTGAAGAACAAATATCGGAAAGAAGCCGGCGATTGGCAAAACAGATGGGCGTTCATTCGTTGATTTGTGTGCCGATTGTTTATGAAAAAAAATCGCTGGGCATATTGGCTGTAGACAATGTTGACTCCAAACGACCGCTGACAAAAAGTGATGAAAATCTATTGATGGGGATCGTTTCACAAACAGCCGTCAGCATTACCAATGCCATCTCTTTCCAGAAGATTCAGAAAAGTGAGGAGAGATACCGAACCATCCTCCTGAGCATGGAAGAGGGCTATTATGAACTTGATATTAGCGGGAGATTAACCTTCTATAATGATTCTCTGTGTAGAATTCTCGGATATTCTCGTGAAGAACTGATCGGAATGAGCAACCAAAAGTACACGGATAAAGAAAATGCCAAAATACAGTACCAGGCCTTTAACAGAGTTTATTCCACCGGACTCCCCTCCAAAAGGTTCGATTGGGTGATTATAAGAAAAGATGGGACCAAAAGAGATGTTGAGGCCTCCATCTCTTTGATAAAGGATTCCAAAGATCGGAAAATCGGGTTTCGAGGCATCATCAGAGATATCACCGATCGCAAGAGAGAAGAAAAAGAAAAAGAAATGCTGTTAACCCGACTGCAACAGGCCAAAAAAATGGAGGCCATTGGAACCCTTGCAGGTGGCGTGGCCCATGACCTCAATAATATCCTTGCCGGACTGGTAAGCTATCCGGATTTGTTGTTAATGGATCTTTCAAAAGACAGCCCGCTGAAAAAACCGATTTTAACCATGCAACGATCAGGAAAAAAGGCAGCTGCAATCGTACAGGATTTGCTGACGCTTGCAAGAAGAGGCGTTACGGTTACAGAAGTGATAAGTTTAAATCAAATTGTTACTGAATATTTGAAGAGCCCTGAATATTTAAAATTAAGATCATTTCATCCTGACGTTGAGGTTAAATTCGATTTTGCATCAGATTTGTTCAATACCCTAGGCTCTCCGGTACATCTGTCCAAGACGGTGATGAATCTGATCTCAAACGCCGCAGAGGCAATGCCTCTGGGCGGAACAATCTCCATTTCAACAGAAAACCGGTTCGTCGAGCAACCGATTATGGGATATGATCGGATAGAGCAAGGCGAGTATATTGTCCTTGAAATTTCCGATACCGGGATCGGCATCTCACCAGATGAT
Source organism: uncultured Desulfobacter sp. (assembly GCA_964608375.1). GTDB lineage: Bacteria > Desulfobacterota > Desulfobacteria > Desulfobacterales > UBA2156 > UBA2156. The sequence goes on from CAZSON010000144.1 coordinate 3,389, forward strand.
CTGGAAAAGATATTCGAGCCTTTCTATACCAGAAAGACGATGGGAAGAAGCGGGACAGGTCTGGGAATGGCTGTGGTCTGGGGGGCAGTAAAGGATCTTAACGGATATATCGATGTTAAAAGCACCGTGGGAGAGGGCACCACATTCACCCTTTATTTTCCGGTAACCAAAGAAAAGACAGCCAGAGATAACCACATATCGTCTTTGCAAGAGAATATGGGCAAGGGAGAAACCATTTTAGTCATCGACGATGTCGAGGAACAGAGGGAAATCGCCTCTGGAATGCTTCAGAAACTGGGGTATTCTGTTTCACTCGCTTCGAGCGGTGAGGAAGCAGTTGAATTTATGAAGGATAATTCAGCGGATCTGTTGGTTTTGGATATGATTATGGCCCCGGGTATTGATGGCCTCGAGACCTACAAAAGAATCCATAAACTGCATCCGGGACAAAAGGCGATCGTGGCAAGCGGATTTTCAGAGACCGACCGCGTTCGAGAAACTCAAAGCCTCGGGGCAGGCCCATACCTGAAGAAACCGTATACTTTGGACAAAATAGGCTCAGCGGTAAAAGCTGAGCTAAGGAAATAAGCCTTATTGCTCAATTGATCCGCAAAACCTTTTGATACCCCTGACCCTCTTTTGCGTAACCCTTTTTTATACCCTTGTTTTATTCGCATCTGCTGATAGTTTAAGTAACGGGTTGAAATCAGACAAAGAACGATAGGATTGGCTGAGCCAGGCCGGATTGTTTGTTAACAGATTGCCATAAAAAATGAACATGGAGCGAAAATTAAAGCAGTTTCCCCCAATGCGCCTATCATTAATCGGCATGGCAGGAGCGGGGAAATCGTACTGGTCTATGAAACTGGCTGCACAAGGATTCAGGCGTTTTGGTTGTGATGAGTTGATTACGGAAAAACTTGCCGATGAACTATTCGGATCGGATGGTCGTCCCATTGAAACGGGAAAATGGATGGGATTTCCTTACGAGCGGCAGTATAAGAAACACGAATCCAAATACCTGACATATGAAAAACAGGTTCTTTCTGAAATTATAGAATATCTTCAGAATCCGCAGAACGACCGGGCTGAACAGATTGTTGTCGATACGACCGGAAGCGTTATTTATACAGGAAGCGAGATGATGGAAAAACTTCGCCAAAATACAATCGTCGTTTTTCTCTCAACTCCGCCTGACGTCCAAAAGCAATTGTTAAACGCTTATATAAACAACCCCCACCCGATGGTGTGGCGGGATATATTTCAACAAAAGGCGAATGAAACCGGCCGGAAGGCGTTGGCTCGTTGCTATCCGGGACTATTTTCTGAAAGGGAACGATTGTATATTCGATATTCAGATGTTACAATAGACTACTATTGCCACCGCAAAGACGGATTTAGGGTGAACGACTTCTTAAACAAAATAAGATAAAATCCGCTGGAAAACCATGATAATTATCTTAGTTTTTTCTTGACCTTGGGCTACTATATCTTTTAGATAAGTCTGATTTTTATTCTTCTGACCCACAACCTGATTCCATCGTGAGTATGTAATGGTAAACATTACCCTCCCTGACGGGAGCATAAGACAATTTGAGAACGCCCCCACCGGACTTGAGGTGGCCAAAAGCATTTCAGAAGGTTTAGCACGAAACTGTGTGGCCATGGAGGTGGATAGCCTCATGGTCGATCTGAATACGACAATTCAATGCAATGCCAGACTCAGGCTGATTACAACCAAAGACCCAAAAGCCCTTGAAATCCTCCGCCACAGTACGGCGCACGTTTTGGCTCAAGCGGTTCTTCAGCTTTATAAAGATGCAAAGCTGACCATCGGTCCGGTGGTTGGAGATGAATTTTACTATGATATAGACATGGAACCGCTGTCCGAGGATGATTTTCCGAAGATAGAAGCAGCGATGAGAAAAATCATCAAGGCAAAAACACCCATTTTGCGCAAAGAAGTTTCAAAATCAGAAGCAATGCATTTTTATAAGGATGAGCCGTATAAGCTTGAAATGATTTCAGACCTGGAAGACGGGACAATCTCGTTCTACCAACAGGGAGATTTCACCGATCTTTGCCGGGGACCGCATCTGCCCCACACCGGCCTGATCAAGGCGGTCAAACTTACAAAGGTTTCAGGTGCATATTGGCGTGCGGATCAAAGCAAGGCCCAACTTCAAAGAATTTATGGCACAGCCTTTTTTACTAAAAAAGAACTGGATGACTATCTGCATTTCATTGAAGAGGCAAAAAGGAGAAATCACCGGAAAATAGGGACAGCGCTCGATCTATTTAGTTTTCATGATGAAGCGCCTGGAATGCCCTTTTTCCACGAAAAAGGAATGGACATCTGGAATGCCCTGATTCTTTATTGGAGGGAAGAACACCGCAGGGCAGGGTATGTAGAAACCAAAACACCGATCATGTTGAACCGTAGCCTTTGGGAGAGAAGCGGTCATTGGGACAACTACCGGGAAAACATGTATACTTCTGAGGTTGACGGTATAGAGTATGCAATTAAGCCGATGAACTGCCCCGGCGGTATGCTTATTTACCGAACCAGGCCCCATTCCTACAGAGACCTTCCTGTCCGGGCAGCTGAGATCGGACTTGTTCACCGGCATGAATTAAGCGGTGTACTTTCCGGCCTTTTCAGGGTCAGAGCATTTCATCAGGATGATGCCCACATTTTTATGACACCCGACCAGATCGAATCGGAAATCCTCGGCGTTCTTAAATTGGTGGAACGGATTTACAGCACTTTCGGACTCGGCTTTCATCTGGAGCTGTCCACACGGCCCGATAAGTCTATTGGGACGGATCAACAATGGGAAACCGCAACAGACGGTTTAAGGGCAGCACTTGAAATCTACGGCAAGCCGTTTAAAATAAATGAAGGCGACGGCGCGTTTTACGGTCCCAAAATAGATGTTCATATTCGGGATGCACTGGGCCGTACCTGGCAATGCGGAACAATCCAGCTCGATATGGCGCTGCCTGAAAGATTCAATCTGTCGTACATCGATAAAGATAACGAAAAACACCGTCCGCTCATGATCCACCGGGTCATTTATGGCTCTATCGAACGTTTTTTTGGTATCCTAATCGAACACTTTGCCGGAAGATTTCCTTTATGGATGGCGCCGATTCAGGCTGAAATTCTGGCCATCAACGATGATCTGGTGCCCTATGCCGATGAAGTAAAAATGAAACTTGAAACAGCAGGGCTGCGGACAGAAGTGGACAGCAGAACCGAAAGCTTGAACAAAAAAGTGAGAGAGGCCCAGCTGAACAACATTCCATTGATTCTTACCGTCGGTTCGAAGGAAAAGGAAAACGGAACCCTTTCGGTCAGAACCTTGGACGGCAATGTCCGATACGGTATTACTTTTGAAAGTTTCTTTCAGAGGGTATTGCCATATATTGAGGAAAGAAACCTGGATCTAGATGTATTTCCGGCATCCTAAGGATAGTAAACTCATCTTATCCTACTGGCTCCCGGTTTTCATCTACTGTTTGTTAATTTTTTTGCAATCCGCCTACCCGTCACCTGAAGCCGTTCCTTCCGTTCCATATATGGACAAATTCCTCCATTTTGTGGGCTATGCGATTTTAGGAATTCTGTTTTTCAGGGCTTACAGCACACTGCGCATCAAAAACAATGTCTCCCTGCTGATCATTATCAGTATTCTTTCATCCACCTTGTACGGCATAAGTGATGAGCTACACCAATACTTTGTTCCTTACAGAGACGCCGAGGCGATGGATGCACTTGCGGACCTGCTCGGGAGTATTGGCGGGGTCACTGTCTATTTTTTATCAGGGCTTCATCGGTTCTTCTAATAAGTGTTCGAATAACTGCACGGCATCATCAGATGCCCAGTCTCGAGCTCCAAGTGCGCCCCCGATCAGGTACCCATTACGGTCAACCAGATAGGTGGCTGGAATCGATCTGATACCATAGGTCGCCCCAACTTTGCCGTCAGAATCCAAAAGAATGGTGAAAGTCAATTTATAACGCTCTTTAAAGCGCTTCACCTGTTCCCGGTTTTCTTGAAGATCGATAGCGAGTATGATGAAATCATCGTTTTTGAATCGGTTGTGGAGCTTTTCCATAGACGGCATTTCAATTCTGCAGGGTGGACACCAGGTTGCCCAAAAATTCAAAAAAACAATTTTTCCTCGATGATCGACCAG
>CAZSON010000145.1:0-7353 GCA_964608375.1 uncultured Desulfobacter sp.
TCATTTAGAGAGCAATATGGACTTTTTACGAGTTCATCAATCTTTATCATTAACAATCATTAACAAAATCGGTCTGACAGAATATCGGATTTTTTTACACGCAGAGGAAAAAGCCATTCATTCTCACTATCCATGGACTCATATAACACTCAGTAGCACTTTACTTTTTCCATGTCAAGCGCTTTCAGGGCCGACAAATCACAGTTTTTGCAGGCAATTACCTTCCCTGTTTTGTATCTTTTTTCACTTGACACACCAGGTGAACTTTTTTATTCTTCCAAATGGGAAAAGGGAATTCTTATCACTGATTATTGGTCTGCATCCCATCCCTCCTCGAGCCGGGCTACTTTTGGTCGCAACTTCCTCTATCAACGGTACGAGATGCGGGACGCTGCAGAAACCTGTGCCATCTTGGCTTCTCAATGTTTTTTAATTGGTCAACGACATATTTATCGATTCCGTTGAAGCGTGAATAAGACGTCAACTAACAAAACCAAAGGAGGATTTCAATGCGCACAAAAACATTATTGATGGTACTCGTGTTGTCGGTTGTCTTAGCGCTGCCGGCTGGGGCAAAAACTCTCAGATTCGCCTTTCAGGGCGATGCCAAATCGATGGACCCTTACAGCTTGAATGAAACATTCCAGTTGGGATTCCTGGGAAATATCTATGAAGGGCTCATCCGACGTGGACCAAATCTCGAGATCGAACCGGCGTTAGCTGAACGCTGGGAAGTTAAGGCACCGACCCATTGGCGTTTCTACCTGCGCAAAGGCGTAAAATTTCATGACGGCACTCCCTTTACAGCAGATGACGTTATATTTTCTACCGACCGCGTACGTGCCAAAGGGTCAGATTTAAAAACGAGGATTGCCGCCGACGTCAAGGTGATCAAGGTGGATGACTACACGGTCGATTTCATCACTTCCAAGCCCAATCCGATTCTTTATGTTGAATGGGGCACCTGGTACATTATGTCGAAAAGCTGGACGGAAAAGCATAATGCAGTGACACCGGAATCTGCAACAGGGAAGAATGAAAATTACGCCACCCGCCATGCCAACGGTACCGGCCCCTTCAAATTGGTCAGCCATGAAGCCGGTGTAAAAACCGTCGCCGAGGTCAATCCGGACTGGTGGGATAACGCCAACAAAGAACACAATGTAACAAAAGTCATCTTCACACAGGTTAGCAATGATGCCACCCGCGTGGCCGCACTGTTGTCAGGACAGGTCGATATGGCTTATCCGATTCCGGTTCAGGACATGAAGCGTGTCGATGGCAATGCGGACTCTAGAATGCTCGTTGGACCGGAGCTGAGAACAATTTTTCTGGGAATGGACCAGTATCGCGATGAATTACTCTATTCCAACATCAAAGGCAAAAATCCGTTTAAAGACAAAAGAGTCCGCCAGGCGTTCTTTCAAGCGATCAATATCGAAGCGATCAAAAAGAAGGTGATGCGCGGATTGTCAGAACCTTCAGCCATGATGATTGCTCCGGGCGTAAATGGTGGCGGAAATCCGAAGTTCAAGCGCCTTGAATACGATCCGGCTGCTGCCAAAAAGCTTTTGGCCGATGCAGGTTATCCCAACGGTTTTGAAGTCGGCATGGATTGTCCCAACGATCGGTATGTCAATGACGAAGGGATTTGTTTAGCCGTGGTTTCCATGCTGGCCAAGGTGGGGGTAAAGGTGAACTTGCTGGCACAACCCAAAGCCAAATACTTCCCGAAAGTATTGGCGCCAAAGCTCGACACCAGTTTCTACCTGCTCGGTTGGACTCCGGGCAGTTTCGATTCATGGAATGTGATCTACAATATACATGGTTGCCCCTCTGATACCGGTTCAGGTAAGTTCAATTTGGGGCGCTATTGCAATCCCAAAGTCGATACTTTGGCAGAAAAAATTCTAAGCGAAACCGATCAGGCCAAACGCAATGCGATGATTGAAGAGGCCTGGACGATGACGATTAACGACATCGCCTATATCCCCCTGCATCAACAGGCATTGGCCTGGGGGGTCCGCAACAATGTGGATCTCAAACAGCGCCCGGACAATCAGTTTGCCTGGCGTCACGTCATGCTCAAGTAGCATATAGTGATTCTACAAGCCCGGAATGTGTCCCTTTCGAGCGGCATTCCGGGCTTTTTCCCTTCATTTTCTGAAAAATTATAAATTTTATAATGCCTGCACTGATTATCCGCCGTTTTATCCAGTCCTTTATTGTGATGCTCGCAGTTGCGATCGTTGCCTTCACGCTGTTTCGGTATGTGGGCGATCCTGTTTCGCAAATGGTGGGGCAGGAAACGACCATTGCCGAACGGGAACAGCTAAGAGAGGATCTGGGGCTAAACGACCCGATTATAATGCAGTTTGCACGATTTGCCCTAAACACCGTTCAAGGCAAATTCGGAATTTCCTTTGCCCTCGGCCGTCCCGTTAACGAGTTGTTTGCTGAGCGGCTGCCGGCCACTTTGGAGTTGAGTTTCGTCGCGGCCCTATTTTCACTGGTAGTCGGGATTCCGATGGGTGTTTACACCGGGCTGTATCCAGATAAGGTTTTAAGCAAAGTCTTTCAAACAATTTCACTTATAGGCATCTCCTTGCCTACCTTTCTAATTGGCATTCTACTCATTCTTTTCTTTGGTGTTCTTTTGAGGTGGCTTCCGACCTTCGGCCGGGGGGAGGTCATTCAACTGGGCTGGTGGTCGACCGGCTTGCTCACGGCAAGCGGCTTAAAGGCCATCATTATGCCTGCTTTTACCCTTGGCATGTTCCAACTCACGCTGATTATGCGCCTGGTACGTTCTGAAATGATGGAGGTACTGCGGACCGATTACATCAAATTTGCGCGTGCACGCGGTTTGACCAATCGGGCGGTCAATTTCGGCCATGCCTTAAAAAACACCATGGTCCCGGTTATCACCATCACCGGACTTCAGCTTGGTTCGATTATCGCCTTTGCGATAATCACCGAAACCGTTTTTCAATGGCCGGGGATGGGGCTGTTGTTTTTGCACTCTATTCAATTTGCCGATGTCCCGGTGATGTCTACCTATCTCATATTAATCGCTTTTTTCTTCGTTGTGATCAATTTAATTGTCGATATTCTCTACCATGTGGTGGATCCTCGGCTGAGATTTGGTAAAGCGGTCGTTATGGGGTCATAATATGAAAACTGTTGTGCGATTGCAAGATAGCATGCATCGCTTTTTCGATAGTGATATCTGGCACAGTTTCAAAAAATCAAAAATCACCATCGTCGCAACATGTGTCACCGCAATTATGATCTTATCCGCATTTGCTGCACCCTGGATCGCGCCCCATAATACCTTTGATCCGGCTACACTGGATCTTATGGATGCTTTCACGCCACCGGCCTGGTACAATGAAGGAACATCAAAGTTTCTGCTCGGAACCGATGATCAGGGACGTGATATCTTTTCAACCATCCTTTACGGATCCCGAATCTCGCTGTTTGTAGGGTTTGCCTCCATGTTTCTGGCAATGCTTCTGGGCGTATCTCTGGGTTTGATCTCCGGTTACATCGGAGGTGCGTTAGACTCATTTATCATGCGCATCGCCGATGTGCAGATCAGTTTTCCGGCTATTCTCATTGTCTTGCTGATCAGTGGCGTTGCCCGAAGCATGCTGCCGAATGTGCATCAAGAAAAAATGGCGGTATGGGTTCTTATTTTTGCTATCGGCATCTCAAGCTGGGTTCACTTTGCGCGAACGGTGCGCGGTTCAACCATGGTGGAGAAAAATAAAGAGTACGTCCAGTCGGCACGAGTGATCGGACGTCGGCGCGCCACCATCATGTTCCGTCACATTTTACCCAATGTGATGGGACCGGTATTGGTCATCGCAACGATCGGGCTGGCGGTTGCGGTCCTAACCGAAGCTACCATATCTTTTTTGGGTGTCGGCGTTCCGCCGACAAGGCCTTCGTTGGGAACGCTCATTCGGATCGGTCAAAGCTTTCTTTTTGCCGGGGAATGGTGGATCGTAATTTTTCCCGGTGCCGCCCTGGCAATCCTTGTCCTGGCGGTCAACCTGCTTGGGGACTGGATGCGCGATGCCCTGAACCCAAAACTGAGATAATGACCGAGCCTTTACTTAAAATCGAACATCTTAGAGTCGAATTTAATACTCGCCACGGCACGTTGGTGGCAGTCGATGATGTATCATTTGATGTCCTGCCAGGAGAGGTATTTGGTATTGTCGGAGAATCCGGGGCGGGCAAATCCCTAACCGGTCAGGCGATCATCGGACTGCTCGATCCGCCCGGCCGTATCGGCGCCGGGCGAATTTTTTTAAATAATCAGCGTATCGACCAGTTGACAAACCATCAAATGCGCCGCATCCGTGGTAAAAAAATCGGGATGATATTTCAGGACCCTTTGACCAGTTTAAATCCGCTTTACACCATCGGCAGGCAGCTGGTGGAAACCATATTAACTCATTCCGAAATGACCCACAATCAGGCACGCCAACATTCAATCGCGCTCCTGAATAGGGTCGGTATTCCCGCCGCCGAAAAACGGATCGGCCATTACCCCCACCAGTTTTCCGGTGGCATGCGCCAACGGGTGGTCATCGCCTTGGCCTTATGCGCCAATCCCAGTCTGATCATCGCCGACGAGCCAACCACAGCACTGGATGTTTCCATCCAGGCCCAGATCATTGCCCTGTTAAAGCGTCTTTGTACCGATCACAATACCGCGGTAATACTGATCACCCATGACATGGGGGTTATCGCCGAAATTTCCGATCGGGTGGCGGTGATGTATGCGGGGCGGCTTGTGGAGATCGGAACTGTACACGACGTTGTCAAAACTCCGAAACATCCCTATGCCAAAGGGCTGATGGGCTCCATTCCGTCGTTGCGTACCAGGGCCGAGCAGCTCATGCAAATCGAGGGCGCTATGCCGCGATTGATGGAAATACCACCGGGATGCTCTTTTCACCCGCGCTGCCCGCACAGCTTTGATCGCTGCCGCCAGAAGCCTCCGGACTTAATCGACACCAAACCGTCAAAGGTCGCCTGCTGGCTTTTCGAAAATGAGGATGAAAGTGACAACATCTGATCAGTTGAAAACAAACACTCCGCCGCTGTTGCGCGTCACCGGGTTAAAACGTTATTTCGATGTTTCCGAACCGTTGCTTAACCGTCTTCTGGAAGGCAAGGCCCGCTTGATTCTAAAAGCCGTCATCGGCATTGATTTTAAAATCAACAGGGGGCAGACTTTCGCCCTGGTCGGAGAGTCAGGCTGCGGTAAATCAACGGTGGCTAATTTGGTGGTGGGTCTTTATCAGCCGACAGAGGGAAAAATCGAGTTCGACGGGATCGATGTAGCATCCCTGACCAACCGCACTCAAATGGCGCTGCTGCGCCGACGAATGGCCATGATTTTTCAGGATCCTTACGCCAGTCTGAACCCTCGCTGGCGCGTGAATGCAATTGTCAGTGAACCGATTAGAGCCTTCGGTTTGCTAAAAGGGACACAAGCGATTTTCCAGCGTACCGGCGAATTGCTCACCCAAGTGGGTCTATCACCTGCCGACGGTGAAAAATATCCCCATGAGTTTTCGGGCGGGCAGCGCCAGCGAATTTCCATAGCCAGAGCGCTGGCCAGCGAGCCTGACTTTATTGTTTGTGATGAACCCACGTCCGCCCTGGACGTTTCCGTCCAGGCCCAGATTTTGAATTTGATGAAGGGCCTTCAAAAAAAATTTGATCTATCCTACCTGTTCATTTCCCATGATCTGGCTGTGGTGCGCCATATGGCCGAGCGCGTGGGTGTGATGTACCTAGGCCGGCTCTGTGAAGTGGCGCCGGTAGATGCAATCTTTAACTCTCCGCTTCATCCATACACCCGCCTGCTGCTGGACGCTATTCCGGACATGGAAATGACCGGTCACTCGTCCCAACCGGTTGCCGGCGAAATCCCCAACCCCATTGACCCGCCGAGCGGCTGCGCCTTCCATCCGCGCTGCCCGGAGCCTACAGATAAATGCCGTAGGGATGGCCCGGAATTGACGACCCTGGATAATGGCGTACAGGTGGCCTGTCATGCGATATCGGCATTCTCTGAAAAGTAACGTTTAATCGCTTCACTGAAAACCTCCACCCCGATTTCCAATACTACCTCGTCAATATCAAAATGAGGCGAATGAAGTGGATACACGATATTTTTTTCTTTGTTGCCGCATCCGATTCGAATAATGGCGCTCGGGCGTTCGAGTGAAAAGTAGGCAAAATCTTCTGCTCCAGTGGACGGGGGAAGATACCGGACATTCTCTGGACCCAATACGGAGGATGCCGTCTCATAAAGGAATGTTGCCACATTTTTATCGTTTTTGCAGGGCGGTACCCCCTCATGAATTTCAAAATCACATGTCACGTTGAAGGTTTTTTCCAATCCTGAAACAATCTCTTTCAACCGTCGGATAACGAAAGCTCGCGTAGCGGTGGAAAGGGCCCGTATCGTACCTTGCAGTTGTGCGGATTCAGGAATAACGTTCGACACATCTCCTGCAACAAATTTGCCCACTGTGAGGACTGCTGTGTCTGTCGGGCTGATATTACGACCTATTATGCTTTGAATATGGGTCACAAAAAACGATCCTGCAACGATGGGATCAATCCCCTCGTTGGGTCGTCCACCATGGGCGCCTTTCCCTTTGATAAGGAGGGAGAAGCGATCTGCCGAAGCATGGCTTTGGCCTTGAAAAATGCCCACCTGCCCGGCAGGCAAATCAGATCCCATGTGACCGGCAATAACGCGATCGACTCTGGGACTTTCTAAAACCCCTTCTGCAATCATGGCTTTTGCACCAAAAACGCGCTCTTCTGCCGGCTGGAAAAGAAACTTCACATTCCCTTTCATTTTAGATGTGAATCCGGATTCCACCATTTTTTTAGCAATGCCGAGCATGATCGTCGTGTTTGCATCGTGACCGCAAGCATGCATCACCCCATCGTTGATCGATCTGTAGGGGTTGTTGTTTAACTCCTGAATGGGTAATGCGTCAATATCTGCTCTGAGCGCAATGGTAGGTCCGCCACCTGATCCTTTGATCAGACCGACAGCGCCCGACATCTCCTGAAACTTTTGAATTTCGATATCGAGTCCCTTCAAGATTTCTATGATTTTATCTGTGGTTCTCCTTTCCTCATGTGAAACTTCAGGATGCATATGAAAGTCACGACGAACATCTATCAGCCATTTAAGAAAATCCGGGTTGCTGGAGATCATTGCAGCCCTCCTTTATAATTTCAAGTTGTTCATATGTACTTAAGTTTCGAATATTCTGACGGTTGCAGTGGTCATGGTATTACCTCCCG
>CAZSON010000146.1:0-3758 GCA_964608375.1 uncultured Desulfobacter sp.
ATTGGCCCTTGGTCTCGTTTTTAATACTGCGATAAAGATCCCGATAGTATTTATCATATATCGCACATCCGACAACCTGCTGTGCGAACATCAGGGCCAGACACCGGTCGCAAATTGTACAGTAGTTGATTGAATCGAGCTCCCCGGCAAGCAGTTTTTTTGGGAACAGCGGATCGGCAAGCGATTGTCTGCCCACACCAACCAGATCAACGTTGCCATCTCTTAAATTCTTTTCCGCCCAGTATAAGAAATCTCTTTTTTCAGGATCTGATTCCGGCAGGCCGTTTTTGCCATCCCTCAAGGAGCTGTAGCCCGATCCGATCACGGGGATATTGACCGCCTTTTTCACCGCTTGTGCCCACCCAAAAAGCCGGTAAATACCCTCCGGATACTTTTTTGAGGGCTGGGTAAGTTCAGAGCCTGCGATCCCTGCCGAGACATTGATATAATCCATACCCGCATCTTCAATCATTTTTGAAAAGGCAATCGGTTCATGCAGGTCCTCGATAACCTCTTCAGGGCCAGCTGTGCCAAAGCCCCCGGTTACGCCATCGTAAGCGTTAAACCGAACACCCAACAAAAAAGAGTCATCATCCACCGAATCCTTGATTTTTCGTGTGGTCTCTCTGAAAAATCGGGTGCGGTTCTCAAAGGACCCGCCATAATGATCGTTTCGGGTATTTGCAGGCTGGATCATTTCAGTGCAGACATAGCCGTGACAATGCTTGAAATCGATGCCGTCTGCCCCCACCTGCCTGGCGATAACAGCAGCCTTGATAAAATTATCGGCGATCCCCTCGATTTCTTTTGCTGTCAGGACATGAATATCCGGATTTTTTGTCGGATAGACCGAAATAACCTTTGAAAAAGCCGACTCGCTGAGCTGACCCGATTGGTTAAGCTGGAATAAGATCAATGCATCCCCATTGACCTCCCGCATCTCCTTGATCAACCGTTCAAGTCCTTTGGCATTCTTTTCCGTAATCGACAGCTGACTCTTTCTGGCTCGGCTTTCGGAAGTAATGGTAATGGACTCGGTGAAAATAACACCCGCTCCGCCTTCGGCAAACCGCCGATAACGCTTAATGGAAAGATCGGAAGGGTCACCTGTAGCATCGGCATCGTTACATTCCATGGGCTGAAACACAATCCGATTGGGCGCCTCTTTTTTCCCGACCCGGATGGGGGTGGAAATCATCTGAGTATTCATTTCTATAACCTCCTGTTTTTGAAGAAAAATACTGATATCGGCCGGTGTGATCAGCCTTCATAATAATAGGTTCAAACCTGATGCACCTCGGAAGTTAGAGCGATGTACATATCGCGCTTTATGCCTCTCCCCTGTATTTGGCAGATTAACAGAGTATTTTCTGTTTGACTTATACGGACAACCTGATGTATTTACAAATATGATAATTAAAGATTTAGATCTTTGTCAATAAAAATAATCAACACAAAATTGCACCGGACTGAAATGATACGCAAAAGCATTTCAGAGCAAAAAATCAAATAACGAAAGGAGGTAACCATGGTCCAGACAAATGAGGTAGGCATCGGTATGTTGGGGTATTCTTTCATGGGCAAGGCGCACACAAATGGTTATAAAAAGCTTCCCTACATATATTATCCACCACCGGCCATCCCGGTTTTACAAGGGATCTGCGGCAGAAATGCGGAGGCTGTCCAACAGGCAGCCGACCGATTTGGCTATCGGTATGGAACTACAGACTGGAAAAAACTGATTGACGATCCAGATGTCACCATATTTGACAATAACGGACCCAACAACGTCCACAAGGATCCCTGTGTCGCTGCCCTGGAAGCCGGCAAACATACAATTGTCGAAAAACCGCTGGCAATGAATGTGGCAGAAGCCAGAAAAATGGTCGAGGTTGCCGAAGCAGCCGCAGCCAGAGGCATCAAAAGCATGGTCTCTTTTAGCAATCGGTTTTCCCCGGCTGTGTTATTAGCCAGACGTCTGATTCATGAGGGCAGGATTGGCCATATTTATCATTTCCGGGCTGCGTTTCTCCAGGACTGGTTGCTCGATCCCAACTTCCCGCTGGTCTGGCGTCTGAAAAAGGAGCTTGCCGGCTCCGGAGCTCTGGGCGACCTCAATGCCCACAGTATAGATATGGCTCGCTTTTTAACGGGTTTGGAAATTACCGAAGCCTGTGGAATAACCGAAACCTTTATCAAAGAGCGACCTGTCCCCATTGAAGCTTCGGGGCTCGCCGGTAAAGCCGGCAAGGAAAAAGGAACCGTTACTGTCGATGATGCCTCGCTGGGCATGTTCCGATTCGACAACGGTGCCCTGGGCAGTATAGAGGCCACTCGATTTGCCACGGGGAGAAAATCGTTATGGCAGATAGAAGTGTATGGCAGCCGCGGAGCCATTCAGTTTGAACTCACTCAAAACAATCTGCTCCAGTATTTCTCCATAGACGACCCGCTGGAGATTCAGGGTTTTAGAACCATTGCCGTGACCGAAGCGGATGTTCACGACTTTATCAAGCACTGGTGGCCGCCCGGTCATATGCTGGGGTGGGAACATCATCACTGTCATACCATTTTTCATTTTGTCAACTGCGTCGCAAACGACCTGGAGGTTAGTCCCTGGGGGGCAACTTTTACAGATGGTTTAAAAGTCCAACTGATATTAGATGCCCTGCAGCGCTCTGAAAAAGAGAGAAGCTGGGTTAAAGTGGAACAATAAGCAATAAAAGGAGAATAGCCAAATGAGAATAGGAATGTTTACCGCCAACTTTATGGATCGCGATCTGGAATCGGTCTTCAAAATGATGGCTGAAATGGGATATGAGACTGCAGAACTCCCGGCATTTACAGGTAACGGGCATCTGGACATCGATGAAGTCCTTACCGGAAATAACGCCAAAAAAATTAAGGATCTGGTCAAGAAATATAACCTTACCATTTCTGCTTTGAGCAACCATACCGAAGGACAATTGGTACTGGGTCCGCACACCAAAGACACCGATGCTTTTCTTAAGGGAACGCCGGCTGAAAAGATAAAATTTGGTATGGAGCGTATGAAAAAGACCGCTAAAGCGGCGGCAGCCCTGGAAGTGCCGGTGGTCTGTGGCTTTATCGGCTGTGAGAATTTTGCCCGTTGGTTTCCCTTTCCCTACCCGGAGGGATGGGATGAAATGGGCAATGACTTTGTCGAACGCTGGGGCGAAATCCTGGACACTTTTGAAAAAGAAGGTGTTAAATTTGGCCACGAACCCCATCCAAATGAGTACGTTTATAATATCGAAACCGCCATTAAAAGTGTGGAATTGATGGGTGGAAGAAAAGAGTGGGGATTTAATTTCGACCCTGCCAATCTGGTCATTATGGGAATCGATCCGGTTATATTTATCCAGGAACTCGGTGACAGAATTTATCATGCGCACGCCAAGGACGGAGAAGCTGTGGAGCACAATGTTCGCCGGTCCGGATTGCAGGCGACCGGAAAATGGGGTCGCATTGACCGTGGTTTCCGGTTTCGAATCCCGGGATGGGGCTCTGTGCCGTGGAAACGAGTGCTTACCGAAATGAGACTGGTCAATTACGATTACGTGTTGAGTTATGAGCACGAAGACGTGGTGATGAGCCGCGAAGACGGTATGGAAAAAACCATCGAATATCTAGGGCCGTTGATTATCAAAGGTCGCTATGAAGGAAGGGGCGATAAACTATTTGAATAATCCCCGATAATAGATCAAAGAAAGGACGACAATATGATTAATGGAATT
>CAZSON010000146.1:3858-7325 GCA_964608375.1 uncultured Desulfobacter sp.
TGAATAATCCCCGATAATAGATCAAAGAAAGGACGACAATATGATTAATGGAATTTATGCAGATAGCCGGTTAATCCGTCATGAAACCGGTTGATGTGGGATAGGGAGAGAAAATATGTATCTCTCATCGGCTGATTTTAAAAAAAGGATCGAATTCAGTCTATGTCAGCAGCATGCCAGCGATAATGATGTTCGCGCCTTCTGTGACAAGGCGATTCAGGCAGACGTTGGCGTGGCGTGTGTCAACCCGGTCAACATTCCCCTGACCGTTAAACGACTTAAAGGTCAGGGGATCGGAATAAGCGCCAATGTGGGGTTCCCGTTCGGGTCTCATCTGCCTGAAGTGAAAGCACTCGAGGCACGCAAAGCGATCGAGGAAGGGGCCACTCAGATCGACATGGTCATCAACGTCGGCGCGCTCAAATCGAAAAGAGACAATCTGGTCATGGAGGACATTCAAGGCGTCGTTGATGCGGCCGAAGGTAATGCAGTTAAGACCATCATTGAAACCTGGGTGCTGACGAATGAAGAAAAAGAGCGGGCGTGCCGGATTGCGGAAAACGCCGGCGCCGCTCTGGTAAAAACAACCACAGGGGTTCGCACCCAGTACCTGCTCGAGATAAACGCTGATCCGCTAGGAGCAACCGTGGCGGACATGCATTTGATGCGCCGGGTTTTAGGTTCGAAAGTAAAAATCAAAGCCTCGGGCGGCATCTACACCCTCGATCTTGCCATCGAGTTGATCAGAGCAGGAGCAGATCAGCTCGGTGTCAGCCGGGGAGAAAAGATTATCCGCAAATTTACGGAAAATTATCCGCACGGCTTGAAGTTGTCTGCTCATCAGATAGAAACGTAAGGGTTAAAAGATTAAGGAAGGGTCAACGGTGGCCGACCAAACAGAATCAAGCAGCGCCTATATCATTGGGATTGACAGTGGAACTTCATCCACCCGGGCCATTCTTTTTGATGAAAAAGGTCAGGCACTCGCCGAAGGACGTCGGGCATACGACGTACTGCGACCACAACCGGGTTGGGTGGAACAAAAGGCCGTGTGGTGGTGGGAAGCCCTGGCGGGTTCGATCCGGGACCTGCTATCAAAGAGCCCTGTAAAACCGGAACAGATCCAAGGTCTGGCCATTACCCACCAGCGGATCACAGCGGTCCCTGTCGACCGGTCGATCGAACCGCTTCGCAACGCCATCTTATGGAATGATATTCGATGCAGCAAACAAAATGAGAAGGCGCTTGAAACGGTTGGACGTAAGAAAATCTACCGGCGGACCGGATACAATCCGGGTATATGGACGGTCTACAAAGCCATGTGGCTTCAAGACAACGAACCGGACATATATCACCGAATGCACAAATTTCTCCTGGTTCAGGATTACTTGACATATAGACTGATCGGGAAACTGGTCACTACTTCGAGTGCCGCCGTCATGACCGGGTGTCTCGATGTGGGGCATCGGCATCAATGGGCCGAAGACATCCTGAAGGGACTTGAGATTTCCCCTTCCATATGGGTGGAAAATATTCTGCCCGGAGGACAAATCGCTGGAAAAATTCACAGAGAGGCATCGCTTGAAACCGGACTGCCGGAGGGTTTGCCTGTTGTCACCGCAGCCGGCGATCAGCCTAGTGGTGTCGTGGGCGCAGGACTCACCAGACCCTCGATGCTGGGGATCAATGGCGGCACTTCCTGCTCAATGGAGACGTGCACCGAGCGTCTCCGGTTGGATCCAGATGCCAACTATTTTATCGAGATCAGCCCCATGGGAACCTATTTTCCGGAAAATTCAATTTACAGCGGCGGATCCTCCCTGATGAACTGGCTGAGAGAGATCTTTTCTCTCGAAGAATCGACTCAAAGCGATTATGACTGGGAGTCATTTTACAATATGGCTGACGACGTCCCGCCCGGGAACCATGGTCTGATTCTCATCCCTTATTTTTCCGGTGCCACGGCGCCCTACTGGGATCTTGATGCCAGGGGCGTTATGTTCGGATTTCTTATGGACCATTCCAAAGCACACATGGTGCGTGCAGTCATGGAAGGTCTGGCCTACGAAACCCGACGACAGATGGGATTTATGGAGAAGGGCACCGGTATCCCGATTTCCGAAGTGCGAATGTACGGCGGTTCAGCCAGAAGCGATTTATGGAATCAGGTATTTGCGGATGTATTAGGGGTCAAATTGTGTACCACCAAAACAGTTGAGACAACCGCTTTGGGAGCGGCAATATGTGCCGCCGCAGGCGTGGGTATCTATCCCGGTATCGAAGAGGCGGCCAATCATATGGTGCAGGTAAAAAAGACGTATCTCCCGCACGAAACACACCGGCATCTTTATGATCAGCTCTATCATGACGTGTACGCCAAGTTTTATGACCGGGTGCATGATCTGATTCACACAGCGTCCGGCATTATCAGAGCGTTTTCGTAAAACCAAACCCTGATTAAGCACTTGCTATTTATCTTTCAAAGATGAGGGAAAAATGCCAGAGGAACACGAAAAACTCACGTTTGACAGCTTTATGCCCCTTTATTTTCAGCTAAAAGAAATCTTTCTTGAGAAAATCGAAAGCCAGAAGTTGAAAGATGGGGATATGATTCCCTCGGAAAATGAACTTCAGAAAATATATGGTGTGAGCCGGGCCACAGTCAGAAATGCATTACAACTTTTGGTAAATGAAGGCTTTTTAGAAAAGAAAAAGGGCAAAGGCACCTTTGTCAAGAGAAGAAAGCTGGAAGAACAACTGCCTGTTCTGAAAAGCTTTACGGAAGAAATGCTGGGTAGGGACGCAAGCAAGAAGGTCATTTGTGCGACCTATACGAAACCGCCGCCGGCAATCCGTATCCGGTTGAACCTACCGCAGGGTGAACGCGTTTTTTCCTTAAAAAGACTGATGTTGGTTGACGGAAAACCATTGGGGATTCTGCATTCTTATATTCCTGCCAAGTTTAAGCTCAGCATGGATGAAGATTATACCAAATCACTCTATCGAATTCTGGAGAAAAAGGGAATTCGACTCATGGAAGCGGAACAGACAATCGAGGCCTCGATGTCAACCCGCGAGGAAACCAGGGAGATGGGACTGAAAGTCCCCTTTTCTACCCTGGTTATTAAGCGGTTGGCTTATTCGGTCAATGGAGAAATCGTAGAATATGTAAAAGGGGTTTATCATGGGGATAGATACCGTTACAACTGTAAGCTAACCCGATATGAACAACCGCGGGCATCAGAAAATAGTGCTCCCTAGTGGCGAACGATTCGATCAAGATTGGCGTGGCTGAAAACAACTACTTCAGAAAATAAGAAGCGTTCACAAAAATTTGCGCTCACAAAATATCGATTCATGCAACAGTCCGTCAAGTTTTGACTCGATAATGATTTGAAAATTGAGGAGACCGATGAAAGAGACCATTTCAACCCGGATGGGGGATGGGCAGCGCGTTTTCATGCCAA